>NZ_JAXBVE010000002.1:0-203969 GCF_035181445.1 Photorhabdus africana | reverse complement strand
GTGGACATATTCGCTTTCCGGCAAATAAAAGTAATAGATCAAAATTGGCGATTACCGTCAACCCCACCGATGTCATCAATACAAAAAACCTGTGTAAGATCACACTATTTTGAAATCAGAAATACGGTGCGGAATGACGGTTTTATAATTTGTTTTCGCTTTACGCTTAAATACTCGATTAACCATTATCACCTTTCTGGATTATTAATCTAACAAACCTTTTACTATCGATGATGAAAATAAGGTGTTATTAGAAAAAGTCAATCAATAGATAATAAGTTACCTGAGGTTTTATATGATGAAAGAAACTTTATTTTTTAAAAGGGGGTGTCAACGGCTTATGAGTTATTAACCTGTTAAACCTGTTAAACCTGTTAAACCTGTTAAACCTGTTAAACCTGTTAAACCTGTTAAACCTGTTAAACCTGTTAAACCCGTTACCCATTAAAGCCATCGTCTTTTAACAAAACCTGTGGACTTCTCCCACCTGAATGCTAATTGTGAGTAAAACGCGCTTTTAGCATTAGTAAACCGCTCGAAGCGCGGTCATTTCGTTGGGCGTTCTTGCTTCTTGATGTATTTTGGCAGGAGCAAGTCACACAGTACATTCAAAACCAACAAGTAATGCCTTGTCGAAATTTCCTTCCCGCCTTAATGTTGGCGGGAGTGCCTTTCGAGGAAAAGATGGCGGTATTCAATTCACTTTGGAAATACTGTTTATTGCTTTCCGCTATTGTTTATCATAACGAAACTCAGGTGAGAGTTTACTTATCCCAAGCCCATTAATTTTTTTTACCTTAATCTGTACAGGTATCCGTTCTTTCATGGCTTCGATGTGGCTGATAACGCCAATGGTTTTACCGGAAGCATTTAAATGATCCAGCGCGTCAAGAGCAATATCAAGGGTTTCTGGATCAAGTGTGCCAAAGCCTTCGTCTAGGAATAGTGAATCAATACTGGTTTTATTGCTGACTAAATCAGATAGTGCTAAAGCCAGAGCAAGGCTGACCAGAAAACTTTCACCACCAGAAAGCGTTTTGGTATCACGAATAGCGTCGGCTTGCCAGGTATCAACCACTTGCAGTTCAAGGCCATCACTGTTTTTACGTTGCAAGTCGTAGCGTCCGTGCAATTTTTTTAGCCGTTGATTGGCGAGATGAACCAAATGATCCAGTGTTAATCCTTGAGCAAAGCGACGGAATTTAGCACCATCAGCCGAACCAATCAGGTTATTAAGATAACTCCAGTCATCATAATTTTGTCGGCAATGGCAGATCTCTTCCAATAAGGATTTTTGCTGTTGACGGCGTATTGCATCATTATCAAGCAGGTTTTTCAGTTCTCCTTGTTGTAAGGTGTTTCTTTTTAGCTCATCAGTAACGTTTTTCAACTGTTCGGTCAGTTGTGATTTTGTATATTGATCAAGTAATTTAGGGCGATTTTTCTGATGTTGTTGCAGAGTTTCGGCTGCTTTCCGGCATAGGGCGCTGGCTTGTATCTGCTGTTGTTCAAGTTGTTCTTTGAGGTGTCGTAATTCCTTACGTTGCTCTTGCGATAATAGTGCTGCTTCAAGGGCATGCTGATCGGCAAATGGGCTCTTTGCTAACGCGGCATTGAAGTTTTGTTCTGCCTGCTGTTTTTGTTGCTCAGACTGGTTACAGTTTTTTTCTGTCTCATTCATGGCGCCGGTCAGTTGGCTAATACTGGATTGCGCCTGTTGCAGATGTGACAATGCCTGTTTGTGCATTTCCTCCAGCTTTTGAGATTGTTGTTGTAATGCCTGAGTGATTGCCGTAACGGATTGTTCACCAAATAGTTGTTGGCGCTGTTGTTGTGTCTCTGCGAGTTGCTGTTTCTGTTGTTGAGCTGTTTGACTAAGCCCATTTAAACGGGAGACATATTCTTCTTTCTGTTTATGCAATGATTCAATCTGATTTTGGACAACCGCCTCTTCTTTTTGGAGCTGTTGCCAGTTTTCATGACAGTTTTGATATACCTGCCACTCTTTTCTACGTTGTTGTAGCCAGTTTTCACTCTCATTCAGCATTGGCAGTGATAAATCATACTGCTGTAATTCTGATGTCATTTTTTCGATGACATCAGTTAGCTTACATTGCTGTTGTTGTATCTCTGGTTGCAATTCAGATAACTGTTTTTTCAGTACATTGTGTTGATGCTTACTCAGTTCAATATTTCGTTCAATTTCTTTAATGTGTTCTTGATGAGCGGTCACTGTTTTTTCTGTTTTCTGGTACGTTTTTTCTGTCAGTTCAAATTCGGTTAATTGAGTTTGGCAAAGCCGATGAGCAGATTGGTTTTGTTGCACAAATAGTTCAAGAGCAGGTTTATCTGAAAGAGAAATTTCGATCTGTAATGTTGCGCAAGTTTCCTGCCATTGTTGCGTTAATATATTCAATCGTGGTTCAGCATCAGCAATTTCTTGCAAAATATGGTCGTATTGTTGCTGTTGGAACTCTTTTTTATTGACCAATGATATTTTAGTGGTTTGCAGTGCTTCAAATTGCTGGCGTAAATCTTTTAACCGTTGTTCTGATTTTGGCAGTTCAATCTTTTGATAAGCCTGAATTGCAGGATGATGTTCAGCACCGCATAGGGGGCAAGGAGAACCTTCTTTGAGCTGTGCCCGCTCTTTTTCCAGACTGACAATCTTTTGTTCTAACTGAATACGTTGAGTAAGATCGGCTAAATGTTGCTGTTTATCTGAGAGTTGTTTATCGATGGATTTAATTTGAACAGGAAGTTCCTTTAATAATTTTTCCGGTTGTTGTAAGCGAATATGGTGATTGGCAATAGTGGCTTGTAATTGCAAGATTTGTGGCGACAGGATTTCCAGTTTATGTTGCAGCGGTAGCTGTTCCTGATATTCAGTTAATTGTTTTTTTAATTTCTCCGGCGAATATTGTTTTTGCAGAGTAGAAAATTGTTGCCTGGCCTGCTCAAATGCCAGTTCCAACGGTTGGTTATTTTCAATCTGTTGTTTTAAGTCTTCCCCTTGTTTGTTCAGGTTATTGTTAAGTTGCGTGATTTCGGCAGTGAGCTTGCCAACTTTTTGCGTTTGGTGATCAATTTGTTGTTGGTGTTCTTGCCACTGAGAGAATTGGTTTTGCCAAAAAGCCAGTTTTTCACCGAAATATTGATGATAAGGTTGTTGCTCAAAATAGTTTTCCAGTTGTTTTCTTTGATTGCTGAATGATAGGGCGCGCTGATTTGCTGTGTCATATTGTTGACAACGGGTTTCAAGCGCAGTTTTCTGCTCGTTGATTTGTTGCTGAGTAAGATCGAGCTCTTTAATCTGTACCACAATTTGATGATCTAATGGAATCACCTGTTCTGTTATCAGCTTTTCTTGTTGTTGCCGGTGTTGTTGATACTCTGCTCTGGCAGAATCGGCATGAGCCACCTTTTGCTGTATTGGCGTGAGCGTCTGTTGTTGTTGATGAAGTTGCTGATGCATCTCTTCCAACTGTTTGCTGGTTCTCTGATGTTCATATTGTGTTCGGTTTTTATCATCCAGCAATGGGCGCAGTGTTTCTGCGGGTTCACTGTTAGCCAGTTTTTGCAGTTGCGGCTCTGCATGAGTAAGCGCTTTTTCTGCCTGCTGTAAGGTCGCGTTATTTTCAGTGACGAGTTGTTCAAGTTCTTCTTCACGTGTCAGCCATTGCGCTGAATGTTGCAATGTTTTTATCTGCTGATTGAGTTGTGATTCTGCATGGGTGAGTTGTTGCTGTTGTTCCAGATATTGTTGATACTGCTCTGCCGTTAGCAAATCAATGGCAGATGCTTTGGCTTGCAGAATATCCAGCGCTGACTGTGCTTGTTTATGTTGTTGGTAAATTTGTTGGGATAAAATTCCGTAAATTTCAGTGCCGGTTAACTCTTCCAATAAATCAGCCCGTTCGTTTGGCTGAGCATTGAGGAAAGCCGCGAAATCTCCTTGAGATAGCAATATGGATTTGGTGAAACGGCCGTAATCTAATCCAGTAATTTCAATGATTTTTTCTTTCTTATCTTGGATTTTATCGGCCAGAATTTTACCACTGCTGCTAAGGGCGAGTTCCACTTTAGGGGCTTGCAAATTGCCATTGGGTTGATTACGTGCTCGCCGTTGGCTCCAGAAAGCACGGTAAGCGACACCTTTCACTTCAAACTCCACTTCAGCCAATGATTCCGCAGTGTGTCGGGTCATCAGCTCATTTTGTGAGGTAGAAATCGTCAAGCGTGGGGTTTCGTGATAAAGCGCAAGGCAGATCGCATCCAATAAGGTGGTTTTACCCGCGCCAGTAGGACCGGTTATTGCGAACAGACCACTGCTGGCAAACGGCTCTGCCGTGAAATCAATTTTCCATTCACCTTGTAATGAATTAATGTTTTTTAGCCGTAGACTCAAAATCTTCATGCCTGCTCTTCCTTGTTTTTAGCCTGATAGATATCGTTCAGTGTTTGTTCGAAAAGGGTGGTCAGACGTTTTTTATGTTCTTCATCTTCGAGTGCTGATTGTGCAAGCCGTCGGGCAAAAACCTCGTTAACGCTAAGTTCTGTCAGAGTTTCTCTGTTTTCTTGTGCTAGCCTATTTTGTTGCTGTGTTTTACTACGTCGTAGCAGAATGATTTCGACAGGAAGCTCGGCAACCATTGATCGAATCCTTTTCTGGATATCATGGAGGTAATCTTGGGTTGCAACTTCAATATCCAGCCAGACGGGTTGCTCTCCTTGATAGTCATTAAAAGTTTGCAACTGTTGTTCAATTTGTTGTAGGTTGCCCTTGATGAGTTGCATGGGCTGATATTGCGGAATGGGTAAAAGCTTGATGGATTCCAGTTTGTCTTGGGTAAATTCCACCAAACAAACACTTTTCTCTTGCTCGACTTCATCGAAACTAAGAGGAATAGGGGAGCCGCTGTAGCGAATATGCTCAGATTTAGCCACTATTTGTGGCCGGTGAATATGCCCAAGCGCAAGATAGTCTACCGGTGGGAAAGCCTGCGCAGGGAAGGCATCCAATGTACCAATATAAATATCTCGCACCGAATCTGTAACAGTGGCGCCAACGGTCGTCAGATGCCCGGTGGCAATGATAGGTAAGGGTAAATTCAATTCATCACGTAATTCACACGCTTGCTGATAGAGTCGATAATAGTGTTCTGCAATAGCTTCTTGTAATACGAGCTGTTTTTGTTCTCCTGACTGACCAGCCTGGCTGATCATAATATCTCTTGGCCGCAGAAAAGGGATTGCACAAAGAATTGCACCGGCATTGCTTTGTTTGGTTGTGAGTACTTTTATCTGTTTTTGTTGATCTTTTTCTGCGTGAGCAATAACGGTGGTATTTAGGCAGGAAAGGAGCTCTTTTGATTCATTTAATGTTGCTACTGAATCATGGTTACCACCAAGGCTAATTAACTGACAACCGGTCGGTTGTAGTTCAACGACAAAGCGATTATATAGTTCACGGGCATAGCTAGGCGGTGAACCCGTGTCAAATACATCTCCGGCAACAATTAATGCATCGACCTGATAATGTTCAATCTGTTTAATCAGCCAGCGCAGAAAATGTTGATGTTCAGCAGCCCGGCTTTTTGTAAAAAAATATTGGCCAAGATGCCAGTCCGAAGTGTGAATAATACGCATATTTTCGCCGTCATTGGTTAAAGTGAAGCATGATTATAATCGTTATATTCTGGATGTCGCTTTGAAATCTGATTTCGTGAATATATCTACGAGCGGCTTCGCATTCATTATGAAATATGACAATTGTTAAATTAATTATTGCGAAATCGATTGCAGATAGAGGATAACCAAGGCAGGATTTCATAAATTTGTCATAAAACTGACGCATAATGCTTTTTCAAACTAAGTAGCGTTTATACCCTATGGATTTCAAGATGAATCGCGGCGGCAAGGGAGTGAATCCCCGGGAGCATAGCAAACTATGTGACCGGGGTGAGCGAGTGCAGCCAACAAAGAGGCAACTTGAAAGATGACAGGTATATCTCAATATATTAACGGGACTAATCATGGCAAGACGCATTCTGGTAGTTGAAGATGAAGCTCCGATTCGTGAGATGGTCTGTTTTATTCTGGAGAAAAACGGGTATCAGCCGGTAGAAGCAGAGGATTATGATTCTGCGTTGGCATGTTTATCTGAACCCTATCCTGATTTAGTGTTATTGGATTGGATGCTCCCCGGTGGTTCTGGTTTGCAGATAATTAAGCAGATGAGACGGAATAATAATATTCGCGATATTCCGGTGATGATGTTGACTGCCCGTGGTGAAGAGGAAGATAGGGTGCGTGGCCTCGAAGTTGGGGCTGATGACTATATCACTAAGCCTTTCTCTCCTAAGGAGTTGGTTGCCAGAGTTAAAGCGGTATTACGGCGTATTTCACCGATGGCCATGGAAAATATCATCGAAATGGATGGCTTGGTTTTGGATTCAACGTCCCATCGGGTGACCAGCCAGGATAAAGCACTGGATATGGGGCCGACGGAATTTAAATTGCTGCACTTCTTTATGACTCACCCTGAGCGAGTCTATAGCCGTGAACAGTTGCTTAATTATGTTTGGGGAGCAAATGTTTATGTTGAAGATAGAACTGTTGATGTTCATATTCTCCGTTTACGTAAAGTATTAGAGATTGGCGGCCATGATAAAATGGTGCAGACCGTTCGTGGTTCGGGCTATCGTTTTTCTACCCGTTACTAAATGCCTATTCCAATAGGCGTAATTGTTGCAGGCCGTACTTATAAATGAACAGAGAACACGGACAGCGCGGAAAAACCGGAGCGTACACGTAGTACGTGAGGATTTTGAGCACTGCCCAGGTTCGCTCTTTATGGCAAAGAAGGACAAATAAAATAGCCTATTGGGATAGGTAGTAAGTCCACGCACCGGAGAATCTAACGTGTTAGAACGTTTATCTTGGAAAAAACTGGTTTCAGAACTGTTTCTCTTTTGTTTGCCTGCGTTAATTCTGTCGATATTTATTGGTCATTTGTCCTGGTGTTTATTGGTTTCGGTATTTTTGGTGCTGATATGGCATGGTTATAACTTGCTGAAACTTTCGAATTGGCTATGGTTGGATCGCAGTATGTTGCCACCGTCGGGGAGAGGAGGGTGGGAGCCAATTTTCTATGGTATTCACCAGATGCAGCAACGGAATCGAAAACGGCGTCGTGAGCTGGTGCTGTTGATCAAACGGTTTCGTAGCGGGGCGGAATCATTACCCGATGCTATTGTGATGATGACAACGGAAGGTAATATTTTCTGGTGTAACCGTTTAGCACAACATTTACTCGGTTTTCGTTGGCCTGAAGACAATGGACAGCATATTTTTAATTTACTCCGCTACCCTGATTTTAGCCGATATATCCTTTCCCGGGATTTTTCGCGTCCTTTGTCCATTGAATTAAATAATGGGTTCGCTGTTGAGTTCCGGGTGATGCCTTATTCTGAGGGGCAGTTCTTAATGGTTGCCAGAGATGTGACTCAGAAGCGCACACTGGAAAATGCCCGTCGTGACTTTTTTGCCAATGTTAGTCATGAAATGCGTACCCCTCTAACCGTCTTGCAGGGTTATTTGGAAGTGATGCAGGATCAGGCAGAGGATAGTGTGCTAAATAAGAAAGTGCTGAATACGATGCAGGAGCAAACCCGGAGGCTGGAGGGTTTGGTGAAACAATTGTTGCAACTGTCTAAAATTGAAGTCGCTCCCCAAATTGATATGAATGAAGTCGTTGATGTGCCTTTGATGCTTAAAGTATTGCGTCAGGAAGCCATTGCGCTAGGTAATGAATGTTATAAGATTAATTTTGATATTGGTGAAGATCTAAAAGTGTTCGGTAATGAAGAGCTGCTTCGCAGTGCAATGTCGAATTTGGTTTATAACGCGGTTAACCATACTCCGAAAGGGACTCAAATTGATGTCAGTTGGAAAAAGAATTCCCATGGCGCTGAATTTACCGTGAAAGATAATGGGCAAGGTATCAGTGCTGAACATCTACCTCGTTTGACCGAACGTTTTTATCGAGTAGATAAAGCGCGTTCCAGACAAACTGGAGGAAGTGGTCTCGGTCTTGCGATTGTTAAACATGCCTTACATCATCACCATTCTCATCTTAAAGTTTCCAGCGAAATAGGCAAAGGGACGAGCTTTAGTTTTACTTTGCCGGCAGGATTGATTGTACCTGTCAAAATAATCAGCAGAAGAGATAGGAATAGTTTGATTAACAGTAATAATTAATCTTGGTAATTGATTATTATTTTTTCAGGTTAAAAAAAACGCAAATCATATAGTGCTTATTCAATGATAGCTAACAGCAATCACTAGTTTTGAAAAAGAGTACGGCATATACTTCTGCATTCTGGTTTATCTATTGCCTTCTGGCACTATAAAAGTTTTACTTGTGGGCAGTTGCTGGCGATTCTATCTATCATGGTCACTATAATCTGTCTTCAACAGATACCTAGTGAATATTATTTTGATAATAAATCGTTAAATTAGGGTTCAATATTGTCAATATGCTTAACTATTGATGATATTTATATTATTCAGGCCATTAAATATGGTAATAAAACATTAATAATCATTATGACACATCGTTTATCATCTAAGGATATTTGGGCATTAGGGTTTATGACTTTTGCTCTGTTTGTCGGGGCGGGAAATATTATTTTTCCCCCTATGGTGGGGTTACAATCAGGTGAATATGTTTGGTTAGCAGCACTAGGCTTTCTAGCGACTGCGGTTGGTTTACCCGTCATTACAATTATCGCATTGGCAAAAGTTGGCGGTGGTATTGAAGAGCTGAGTTCACCTATTGGTAAAGTTGCTGGTTTGTTGCTGGCGACAGTTTGTTATTTGGCTGTTGGCCCTTTATTCGCTATCCCACGGACTGCAACGGTCTCTTTTGAAGTAGGCATCGCCCCGCTTACCAGTACCGGTGAGTTACCTCTGTTTATCTACAGTCTTGTTTATTTTGTTCTGGTGATTGCTGTTTCCCTTTACCCAGGCCGTTTGCTTGATACTGTCGGGCATGTGTTAGCACCCATCAAGATGTTGGCGTTAGGTATACTTGGTGTTGCTGCTTTACTTTGGCCAGCCGGTGATTCAATTCCAGCTATTGATATTTATCAGCAAATCCCATTCTCCAGTGGTTTCGTCAATGGTTATCTGACGATGGATACGCTGGGAGCGATGGTGTTTGGGATTGTTATTGTTAACGCTGCGCGTTCAAGAGGCGTTGCCTCATCTTCATTATTAACTCGTTATGCAATGTGGGCAGGTTTTATTGCCGGCTTTGGTCTGATACTGGTTTATCTTTCCCTGTTCAAGTTGGGGGCTGGCAGTGGATCGTTAGTGCCTCATGCAGAAAATGGTGCGGTCATTTTGCATGCCTATGTTCATCATACTTTTGGTGGTGTTGGCAGTGTTTTCCTGGCTGTGCTGATTTTTGTTGCCTGTATGGTGACTGCGGTTGGATTAACTTGTGCATGTGCTGAGTTTTTCAGCCGTTATTTGCCCCTGTCTTATCGTTCATTGGTTCTGATCCTTGGAGGATTCTCCATGTTGACTTCTAACCTTGGTTTGAGTCATTTGATTAAGATTTCCATACCGGTACTGACAGCTATTTATCCACCTTGTATCGTTCTGATTGTGTTGAGTTTTACGCTGTGCTGGTGGCACAATTTTACTCGTATTTTGGCTCCGGTAATGTTAGTTAGTCTGATATTTGGTATTTTGGATGCGATTAAGTCATCCGAAGTATTAGTTTATTTGTTACCAAACTGGGCAACGCGTTTACCACTGGCGGATCAAGGATTGGCTTGGCTAGCACCATCCCTGTTGGTTTTAGTTGTGGCTGGTATTTATGACCGTGTTTTAGGGCGTTCAGGTACCCGTGAGACTCAAATGCATCAGTGATGATGTTTGTTTCTCTGACTGTTTGCCATCGTCAGATGTTCAGGGAAAGCATGGGATGGGATTCCTGAAAAAAGGATATCCCATCCCGATATTGCCTACACAGATTAGCTATTTTTTTAGCTGTTGGTCATTAGTAGCCAATAGCCGCACCAGCCGGGCGTCGGACATCATTGGCACCATAAAGATGGTTTTCACGAACTTGACCAGATACGGTGGCATCATTGCCTGAAGACTTAGCTGAAGTGCTAGTGGTTTTAGGTAAACCAACCATAATCACTTCAGCCGCGCCCCACGGTATCTGCTCCACCATTTTATATCCCATTTTTTCTAGCAAATTCAACGAGTCTTTAGAAATACCACGTTGCTCATAATAAACCTCATCGGGTAACCATTGGTGATGAATACGGGGGCTATTGACCGCTTCTTGAGGAGACATACCGTGATCAATAATGTTTAAGGCGGTTTGCAGGGTAATAGAGATAATACGGGAGCCGCCGGGTGAGCCCAGAACAAGGAATGTCTTATTGTCTTTTGTGACAAGTGTCGGGCTCATTGAGGATAGTGGGCGCTTACCGGGGGCAATAGAGTTAGTCGCACCTTGAATGAGACCATAAAGATTCTTTTCACCAATTTTAGTGGTGAAATCATCCATTTCATCATTGAGAAAGAAACCTGTTCCGGGGGCGATGACGACAGCACCAAAAAGTCCATTGATAGTATAGGTCGTTGAAACTGCATTACCTTCTTTGTCGACAATGGAATAGTGTGTGGTTTCTGGTTTCTCATGAGGTCCAATACTTGGCTTAACATTCTCCGATAATGTTGCTTTACCTGGCTCTATTTTTTTACGGAGAGATTCAGCATACTGTTTACTCAGTAAGCGATCGATGGGATTTTTAACAAATTCTGGATCACCAAGATAAGTATTTCTGTCCATGTAGGCATGGCGCATGGCTTCTGTCAATGTGTGAATATAATTAGCCGAGTTGAATCCCATTTCTTTGAGGTTATAACCTTCCAAAATATTCAGAATTTCACACATGGTTACTCCGCCTGAACTCGGTGGCGGGGAAGAGATAAATTTATAACCGCGATAGTTACAGGTGACGGGGGTTGTTTCTGAAATTTTATAATTGGCAAAATCGGCTTCGGTAATAATGCCGCCGGATTTTTTAGCGGCTTCGGCGACCAGTTTAGGAATATTTCCGTGATAAAAAGCGTCTTGCCCTTTTTTAGCAATTAACTCTAACGTATTTGCCAGATCGGTTTGTATTAATCTATCTCCCGGTTGATAAGGAGAGCCATCTTTGCGTAGGAAGATACGAGCTGCTTCTGGATCTTTGCGGAAACGCTTGATTGTGGTGTCCAGAATATCGGTATCTGCACGGGTTAGTATAAAGCCTTCTCGTGCCAGCTTAATTGCAGGTGTCATAACTTGTTCACGGCTCAATTTGCCATATTTTTTTAGGGTGCTGTCTAACCCCATCACCGTTCCGGGCACACCGGCCGCGCGGTAGCCATATAAACTGGCTCCTTTAATAACATTACCTTCTTTATCCAGATACATATCGGCACTTGCTGCGCTTGGCGCGGTTTCGCGGAAGTTAATAAAAGTATCGGTACCATCGGCTAAATGAATTGTCATAAAGCCACCACCACCGATATTGCCACAACATGGATTGACAACGGCTTGGGCATAGCCAACAGCAACCGCTGCATCAACCGCATTTCCACCCATTTTGAGGATATCCACGCCAACTTGTGAAGCAAGATGTTGGGCTGAAACGACCATACCATTTTTGGCTTCAACAGCCGGTTCCGAAGCGGCATAAAGGTGGGATGAAACGAGCAGGGGTATTATTACCAGTGGTGTTTTCCATGTTTTCAACATGTTGTAAGCTCCTGTCTTTTGGCGAGGTTATTTTTGTCGGTGTAATGACTTGTTTTATTTACACTGATTTTAATGTTAAACAATTGTAAATTTAATTGTAAGTGGTGATAGTTATCGAGAAGAGGGGTTTTTGTGCGCAAGGTGGCAAAATGAGGAATTTCAGTGAAAAAAAACCAGCCGGAATAACCGGCTGGTTTCATTATGGGTAATACCTAAGGTTATAGTTTAGCCGCGTTTTGAGACAGGTATTTAGCTACGCCATCTGGAGAAGCACTCATGCCTTCTTTACCTTTTTCCCACTGTGCCGGGCAGACATCGCCGTGCTCTTCATGGAATTGCAGTGCGTCAACCATACGCAGCATTTCGTCAATGTTACGGCCCAGAGGCAGATCGTTAACGACTTGATGACGAACCACGCCGTTTTTGTCGATCAGGAAAGAGCCGCGCAGAGCAACACCCGCTTCTGGGTGCTCAATGCCGTAGGATTTTTGAATCTCGCGTTTAGTATCAGCAACCATTGCATATTTAACTTCGCCAATACCACCTTGATCGACAGGAGTTTTACGCCATGCGTTGTGGACGAATTCAGAATCAAAAGAAACACCTATAACTTCCACACCGCGCTTTTTGAACTCTTCGTAGCGGTGGTCAAATGCGATCAGCTCAGAAGGGCATACGAAAGTAAAGTCCATTGGCCAGAAAAAGATAACAGCAGGTTTACCATTTAGGTGTTTTTTCAGGTTGAAATTCCCAACTATTTCGCCGTTGCCGAGGACCGCTGCTGCTGTAAAGTCAGGGGCTTGACGAGTTACCAGAACCATGAGTTACTCCTGTAGTTTTGAACGGGGTTTATGTAAAAATTGGATATAGAATAAGGAATTAGCGTACACCAATAAAGGATAAAATACTAATCTTTGCAATAGATTTTACCTATCAATACCTTATTTTTATTTTCTTTACTGTCATGTCTTTCTGCGTGCTTGGATGAGACTGCTTGCTTCATAAGCTGTGGTGCATATTTGCTCAGTCTGACACAGGTTGTATTAGCTAGAAAGGGGGAGTTCTACGGAGTGTATTAAATGAAGGTGATATTTTGAACATAAACGTCTATTGGGGTAAGCAGTAAAAATCCTTATTTTCTGCTTTTTCCATCATATAGGGATAAAATTGCCAGAATAGTGCTTCGAAATCAGCGTAATGTTGTTCTATATCCTGAAATGATCCAGATAAAGCTGATAATTTGGGATGCCTTCGGGCCATGCCTGTTAATACATCTGCGATAAATGCAAGATCTGCATAGCGGATTAGCCAGTTTTGCGGCCATAAAAATTCATTTAGCTCCTGAAATTTTTCGGGAGTGTAATAAAGATGAGGTTCAATCTGACTACGAGCATGGAGAATAAATGCCGGTAATGAGTAGGTGGGAACCAGTTTATCCCAATTCAAGGAGAGGAAGTGATCCCAGATAATATCCAAAGTAATCGGCGCAACCCGTCGATATGAATTACTGAATAAATGACGGGCTTGAATAACCAGTGGATGGGTATCTGTTAATACGTCAACACGCCGATGCATACGAATACCTGCAACCACATCAGCACTGTATTGTCCCTCTGGATTACCGCGTACAAAATCTGCCAGCAGATTTCCTAGTAGGGAACTGTCAGCCAGAGTAGCTAAATGAAGGTGAGCGAGAAAATTCATTTGGTGATTATAATATAAATCCGCGAAGTTATGTGCTTATTTGTTGCACCCTTAGGGCCGCGGCACTAGACTAGTCCGCTTGTTTTTCTGAATGATTAAATATAATGCGTGTCTCCGATTTTACTTTTGAACTTCCTGACGAAATGATTGCTCATTACCCTCAACCGCAACGCAGTGGCTGCCGTTTGCTCTCGCTTGATGGTGAATCGGGGGCATTAACGCATGGTATTTTTACGGATGTTCTCGATAAGCTGAATGCCGGAGATTTGCTGGTTTTCAATAATACCCGTGTCATACCTGCGCGTATTTTCGGCCGAAAAGCCACGGGCGGTAAGTTGGAAGTGCTGGTTGAAAGGGTGTTGGATGATAAGCGGGTACTTGCACATGTGCGTGCTTCCAAAGCGCCAAAAGTGGGGACTGAATTGTTATTGGGTGACAATGAAAGTCTTAAAGCAACCATGTTGGCCCGCCATGATACCCTGTTCGAAATACGTTTTGATGATGAACGTGATGTGTTGTCTATTTTGGATGACATAGGTCATATGCCTTTGCCGCCTTATATTAATCGTCCTGATGAAGAGGCAGACCGTGAGTTGTACCAAACTGTATACAGTGAACGGCCCGGAGCAGTAGCTGCACCAACGGCCGGTCTTCATTTTGATGAGCCATTATTGGAAGCGCTGCGTAAAAAGGGCGTGGAAATGGTTTTTGTGACATTGCATGTTGGGGCGGGTACTTTCCAGCCTGTGCGGGTAGAGACCATTGAAGACCATATGATGCATGCTGAGTATGCAGAAGTGCCACAGGATGTGGTTGATGCTGTGCTGGCATGTAAGGCGCGAGGTAACAAAGTTGTTGCCGTTGGTACAACGTCAGTTCGATCGCTGGAAAGTGCCGCAAAAGCCTGTCAGGATGGGTTAATTGCGCCATTTTTTAATGACACGCAAATTTTTATCTATCCGGGTTTTGAATATCAGGTTGTGGATGCGTTGATTACTAATTTCCATTTGCCGGAATCGACACTTATTATGCTGGTTTCTGCGTTTGCGGGTTATAAAAATACGATGAATGCCTATAAAGAGGCGGTTGCAGAAAAATATCGTTTCTTTAGTTACGGTGATGCTATGTTTATTCGTCGTAATCCCTTCGCTTGCAAGGAAAAGATTTCTTAATTCAATGTAATGATTATGGCATTGACTGGAATATATTGTTGAAGTTGTTGTAAATAGGGCTATGTGAATATCTCAGTTCAACGGTAAATTTCAACTTTGTCTGGTTTTAAACAACAGCATTGGACTGTTTATCTGATGCTTGGAGGTTAAGTGAAATTTGAATTACAAACTACCGACGGTCAAGCCCGTCGTGGTCGTCTGATTTTTGAGCGTGGCGTGGTGGAAACGCCAGCATTTATGCCGGTTGGGACTTATGGCACAGTAAAAGGAATGACGCCGGAAGAAGTGAAAGAAACCGGTGCGCAGATCCTGCTTGGCAATACTTTCCATCTGTGGCTGCGTCCAGGGCAGGAAATCATGAAACTTCATGGTGATTTGCATGGATTTATGCAGTGGCATGGTCCAATTTTGACGGACTCAGGCGGTTTTCAGGTATTCAGCCTTGGCGCAATGCGTAAAATCAAAGAGGAAGGTGTACATTTCCGTAACCCAATTAATGGTACGCCGATTTTCCTCAGCCCAGAAAAATCGATGGAAATCCAGTATGACTTGGGTTCTGATATTGTCATGATTTTTGATGAATGTACGCCATATCCTGCTGATTGGGATTATGCGAAATGTTCGATGGAGATGTCCTTACGTTGGGCTGCGCGTAGTCGTAAGCGTTTTGATGAGCTACAGAATAAAAATGCTTTGTTTGGTATTATTCAGGGAAGCATTTATGAAGATTTACGTGACATCTCAGTAAAAGGTCTGGTAGAGATTGGTTTTGATGGATACGCTGTAGGTGGTCTGGCGGTAGGGGAGCCTAAAGAGGATATGCACCGCATTCTTGAACATGTCTGTCCGCAAATCCCGCAAGACAAACCGCGCTATCTGATGGGGGTAGGAAAACCAGAGGATTTGGTGGAAGGGGTTCGTCGCGGTATTGATATGTTCGATTGCGTGATGCCAACCCGTAATGCCCGTAATGGTCATCTTTTTGTGACCGATGGTGTGATTAAAATCCGTAATGCCAAACATAAAGAGGATACTTCGCCACTAGATGAGCAGTGTGACTGTTATACTTGTCGAAATTATAGTCGGGCATATTTGCATCATCTTGACCGTTGTAACGAAATTCTCGGTGCAAGGCTGAATACTATCCATAATTTGCGGTATTATCAGCGCCTGATGGCTAAGATCCGTCAAGCCATCGAGGAAGGTAATCTTGAACAGTTTGTTGAAGATTTTTATCAACGGATTGGTAAACCCGTTCCGGCATTAAGTATTTGACTTAAGTGGTGATTGACTGGTTTCAGTGTGTATAGCATATTGCGGTTGGTTTTTGATTACTATTGAATTTGATAACAATGAGGGAAGTTTAATGAGTATTATTTCTGAAGCAGCAGCATCTGCTGGCGCACCGGCTCAGGGAAGCCCATATTCTTTGATCATCATGCTGGTCGTTTTCGGCTTGATTTTCTATTTCATGATCCTGCGTCCACAACAGAAACGTACTAAAGAACACAGAAAGCTGATGGATTCTATTTCCAAAGGTGATGAGGTGATGACCAACGGTGGTTTGATTGGTCGTGTCACTAAAGTTTCCGACACGGGTTATGTCGTTGTAGCACTGAATGACACTACTGAAGTGACCATTAAACGTGATTTCGTCGCTGCCGTTTTACCGAAAGGTACAATGAAGGCTCTGTAATTTCTGATTTTCCCGAAGGGAACTGCCGTGCTAAACCGTTATCCTTTGTGGAAGTATCTGATGCTGATCGCTGCGATCCTCATCGGTTTGCTTTATGCACTTCCCAACCTTTATGGTGAGGATCCGGCTGTACAAATCACTGGCGCGCGAGGTATTGCCGCCAGTGAGCAAACGCTGGTCCAAGTCCATAATGTTTTAGAAAAAAATCAAATCGCGAGTAAATCTATTGCACTGGAAAATGGTGCGATTCTTGCTCGTTTCGATAATTCCGATATTCAGCTTCGTGCCCGTGAAGTATTGATGTCCACATTAGGTGATCAGTACGTAGTGGCATTGAACCTGGCGCCAGCAACACCAACTTGGTTAAGTAAGGTTGGTGCCGAACCAATGAAACTGGGTCTTGATCTGCGAGGTGGGGTGCACTTCCTAATGGAAGTGGATATGGAAACCGCATTAGGCAAACTGCAAGAGCAGAATATTGATGGCTTGCGCACTGATTTGCGTGAAAAAGGCATTCCTTATTCCACTGCCCGTAAAATTGATAATTACGGTGTAGAAATCCGCTTCCGTGATGAAAAAGCGCGGTCTGAGGCGGAAAACTATCTTACTGGTCGTCACCGTGATTTAGTTTTCAGTATTGGAAGCAATAATACTCTGAAAGCGGTGATGAGTGATGAACGTCAGCGCGAAGCCCGCTCTTATGCGGTGCAGCAGAACATCACCATTCTGCGTAACCGTGTTAATCAACTGGGTGTGGCTGAACCATTGGTTCAGCGTCAGGGCGCTGACCGTATCGTGGTTGAATTACCGGGTATTCAGGATACTGCTCGTGCAAAAGAGATTCTTGGTGCGACAGCAACGTTGGAGTTCCGTCTGGTCAATACCGGTATTGACTCTACCGCAGCTGCATCAGGCCGTGTGCCGGGTGATTCTGAGGTGAAGAGCGCCCGTGATGGTAATCCGGTTGTGTTATATAAACGTGTTATTCTGACCGGTGATCACATTACAGATTCCATCCCGGATACCGATGAATATGGTAATCCACAGGTGAGTATTTCACTGGACAGTGCCGGTGGCACAGCAATGTCTAATTTCACCAAAGACAATGTTGGTAAGCCAATGGCGACATTGTTTGTGGAATATAAAGACAGCGGTAAGAAAGATGCTAATGGTCGGTCGGTGTTAGTTAAACATGAAGAAGTGATTAACATTGCGAATATTCAGACTCGTCTGGGGAACAGTTTCCGTATCACGGGCCTTTCCAACGCAACCGAAGCGCGTCAGTTATCTTTACTGTTGCGTGCGGGTGCTCTGATTGCGCCGATTCAGATTGTAGAAGAACGCACCATTGGGCCAACCCTTGGTCTGCAAAACATTGAACAAGGTTTAGAGGCTTGTCTGTGGGGCTTAATTGCATCAATTCTGTTTATGGTGATTTATTATCGCAAATTCGGTGTGATTGCGAGCAGTGCGTTGTTGGCTAACCTGGTGCTGATTGTTGGTATCATGTCTCTGTTACCAGGGGCGACGTTAACCATGCCGGGGATCGCGGGTATTGTGCTAACGCTGGCGGTGGCGGTTGATGCGAATGTGCTGATCAACGAACGTATCAAAGAAGAGTTGCGTAATGGCCGGACAGTACAACAAGCGATACATGAAGGTTATAAAGGGGCTTTCTCCAGTATTATTGATGCTAACTTGACCACGTTGATTACGGCGGTCATCCTTTATGCTGTTGGTACCGGGTCAATTAAAGGCTTTGCGATAACAACGTCAATTGGTGTCGTGACTTCTATGTTCACCGCTATTGTAGGTACTCGCGGGATCGTCAACCTGCTATACGGCGGTAAGCGTATTAAGAAGCTGTCAATTTAAGGAGCACGTTGTGGCACAGGATTATACTGTTGAACAATTGAACTACGGTCGCAGAGTCTATGACTTTATGCGCTGGGACAACGTTGCTTTCGGAATTTCGTTGCTGCTGTTGGTAGCTTCTGTTTTTGTGATGGCAACTCGCGGGTTTAGCTGGGGACTCGATTTTACCGGTGGTACGGTAATCGAAATCAAACTCAGTCAATCTGCTGATTTGGATAAGATGCGTGATAACCTGGCAAAAGCGGGCTTTGAAGATCCGCTGTTGCAAAATTTCGGTAGTAGCCGCGATGTAATGGTGCGTATGCCACCAGTTACGGGTGCGGCTAATGAGGAGCTGGGTAAAAAGGTTATTAAAGTCATTAATGACACCATTGATAAAGATGCGAGTGTTAATCGTATTGAAATTGTTGGGCCGAGTGTCGGTGCTGAGCTCGCCCAAGATGGTGCAATGGCGTTGCTGGCGGCGCTTATCTGTATCTTGATTTATGTTGGATTCCGTTTTGAATGGCGTTTAGCATTGGGTGCGGTTCTTGCGCTTGCCCATGATGTCATCATCACGCTAGGGGTTCTGTCACTGTTCTATATTGAGATTGACCTGACCATTGTGGCATCGCTGATGTCGGTTATCGGTTACTCATTGAATGACAGTATCGTGGTTTCTGACCGTATCCGTGAGAATTTCCGTAAGATCCGTCGTGGTACGTCGTATGAAATTATGAACGTCTCTCTGACGCAAACATTGAGCCGTACAATCATGACGTCCGCGACTACCTTACTGGTGGTGCTGATGTTGTATATTTTCGGTGGCGCGATGTTGAAGGGTTTCTCACTAGCGATGTTAATTGGTGTTTCTATCGGTACGATATCTTCTATCTATGTTGCTTCTGCTTTAGCGTTGAAACTGGGTATGAAGCGTGAACACATGATCCAGCAAAAAGTTGAGAAGGAAGGGGCTGATCAGCCATCTTTATTGCCTTAATTATTCTGCCTTGATGCTGTTCAAACACCCTGTGAGTATCCGGCTGACAGGGTGTTTTTTATTCAGATTAAGGATAAACTGTAAATTTAGTTCGGATTAACCATCAGGAAACGATATGCATTGCCCATTTTGTGCTGCTGTTGATACCAAAGTGATTGACTCTCGTTTGGTAGGGGATGGCTCGCAGGTGCGCCGACGGCGCCAGTGTCTTGAGTGTCATGAACGATTCACCACTTTTGAAATGGCTGAGCTGGTTATGCCTAGAGTAATAAAAAGTGACGATATCCGAGAGCCGTTCGATGAAGAAAAATTGCGCCGTGGTATGCAAAAAGCACTGGAGAAGCGCCCGGTCAGTTCTGATGATGTAGAAATGGCGATTAGCCATATTAAATCTCAGTTACGTGCTACCGGTGAGCGGGAAGTTCCATCCAAAATGATTGGTAATCTGGTCATGGATGAATTGAAGAAATTGGATAAAGTCGCCTATATCCGTTTTGCTTCTGTCTATCGCAGCTTTGAAGATATTCGCGAATTTGGCGAAGAGATTGCTAGATTACAAGGTTGAGCCAGTGAATAACGATAAAAAATATATGGCGCGCGCTTTGGAATTGGCGCGTCAAGGGCGCTTTACCACGTCACCTAATCCTAACGTTGGTTGTGTGATTGTGCGTGATGGACAAATTGTTGGGGAAGGTTTTCATTTACGTTCTGGTGAGCCGCATGCTGAGGTTCACGCTTTACGGATAGCCGGAGATAAAGCTAAAGGCGCCACTGTTTATGTCACGCTTGAGCCATGCAGCCATCACGGTAAAACACCGCCTTGTGCCGATGCGTTGATTGCGGCTGGCGTTAGCCGTGTGGTTGCGGCGATGCAGGATCCTAATCCACAGGTAGCAGGAAGGGGGCTTTATAAGCTGCAACAGGCTGGTATTGCAGTAGAACATGGGCTGATGATGGAGGAAGCTGAATCTCTTAACCGGGGGTTTTTGAAGCGGATGCGGACCGGGTTTCCATATATTCAGTTGAAGATGGCTTCTTCTCTCGACGGCCGAACGGCATTAGCTTCTGGTGAAAGTAAATGGATTACATCACCGCAAGCTCGCTGTGATGTGCAAAAATTCCGTGCTCAATGTAGCGTGATTCTGAGTTCCAGTAGCACTGTTTTAGCTGATGATCCTCACTTGACAGTTCGTTGGAGTGAATTGGACGCAGAAATTCAGGCGGTTTATCCCGAGGAAAATCTTTGTCAACCGGTACGTGTTATTGTTGACAGTCAGAATCGTGTTAGCCCTCAGCATCAGGTCATACAGCAGCCCGGTTATTGTTGGCTGGCTCGCACTAAAGCAGATGAACATGACTTATCTGAAAATGTAGAACAGATAGTGTTACCTGCTCATGGTATTGGGGTAGATTTGGTGTCATTGATGATGCAGCTGGGTAAGCGCCAGATCAACACGGTTTGGACTGAGTGTGGGGCATTGCTGGCGGGGGCATTGCTAACTTTAGGGTTGGTGGATGAATTGGTTCTTTATGTTGCGCCAAAAGTGCTAGGTGATACGGCTTGTGGTTTGTTCACTATTCCTGAACTCAAGAATCTGGCAGAGGCGCCGGAATTTGACATTTTTGATGTACAGCAGGTTGGGCCTGATCTTCGTCTGCGTCTGCGGCCTGTATACTGACTGAATATGTGAGTGTGGGTTAGCTTGCCTGTTTTTATGCTCTGCAGCTAAATCGGCAGGCGCAGCTAACGAAAGAATATGATAGAATCCGCCCCCCTGCGGATATGAACAGATGGAAGGAAGGCTATGAACGTAATCAAAGGTGTTGTTGCAGCTCCACAAGCCCGTGTGGCGATTGCTATTGCACGTTTTAACAACTTCATTAATGACAGTCTGTTAGGAGGCGCGGTAGATGCGCTTGAGCGTATCGGTCAGGTTGCCTCAGAGAATATCACTGTTGTCTGGGTTCCTGGTGCTTACGAGTTGCCATTGACAGTGAAGACATTGGTCGAAACCCAAAAATATGACGCTGTTGTCGCGCTAGGTACAGTTATCCGTGGTGGTACCGCTCATTTTGAATACGTTGCTGGTGAATGCAGTTCTGGTCTGTCTAGTGTAGCGATGGCTAGTGAAATCCCAGTAGCGTTTGGTGTTCTGACCACAGAAAGCATTGAACAGGCGATTGAGCGTGCTGGAACCAAAGCGGGTAATAAAGGTGCGGAAGCTGCATTAACCGCGCTGGAAATGGTCAATGTAATTAATGCCATTAAAGGCTGATTTTAGTTTTAATTAAGGGGAATCTTGTGAAACCTGCTGCTCGTCGTCGTGCTCGTGAGTGCGCTGTTCAGGCTATATATTCATGGCAATTATCTGGCAATAGCATTGCTGATGTTGAATTACAGTTTCTGTCGGAGCAGGACGTCACTGGTGTTGACGTAACCTATTTTCGTGAATTGCTGTCAGGAGTAGCTGTGAATGCAGTTAAGCTGGATGCTTTGATGGCTCCTTATCTTTCCCGTCAGCTCGAAGAGTTAGGTCAGGTAGAAAAAGCCATTTTGCGTATTGCTATGTTTGAACTAAGTTATCGTGATGATGTCCCTTATAAAGTGGCTATTAACGAAGCTATCGAATTGGCGAAAGTCTTCGGTGCTGAAGATAGTCACAAATTCGTGAACGGAGTATTGGATAAATCTGGTCCGGCAGTACGCAGAAAAAGATAAGCTACTGCTTGTCGGGTTTTTCCCACCGTGGACGATGATTTGTAAGGCCGGGATACCGGCCTTATGTTCATGATCATCAGTAACTTTTTGGGATTTTATTATGGCATGTGGCGAATTTGACCTCATTGCACGTTATTTTGATCGCCAGGAGATTAACCGGCGCGATGTAAATTTAGGTATTGGTGATGACTGCGCACTGATGACACTGGCCGATAAACAACAATTGGCGGTTAGTACAGATACCTTAGTTTCAGGCGTTCATTTTTTACCTGATATCTCCCCTGAAGATTTAGCTTACAAATCTCTCGCTGTGAATCTGAGTGATCTGGCCGCAGTCGGCGCTGATCCTGCCTGGCTTTCATTGGCGTTAACATTACCGGCAGTGGATGAACGCTGGCTGAGTGGTTTCAGTGACAGTCTGTTCGAGCAGTTGCGTTATTACGGTATGCAGCTTATTGGTGGTGACACTACCCGAGGTCCGATGAGTCTGACGTTGACGATTCATGGTTTGGTTCCCGCAGGCAGAGCGTTACGGCGTACTGGTGCAAAAAATGGCGATTGGATTTATGTGAGTGGATCGTTGGGTGATAGTGCGGCGGGTTTGGCCCTGTTACAAAGCCGTCTGCAAATTTCTGATCCGATATCCTACAACTGGTTGGTTCAACGCCATCTCAGGCCGCAACCCCGTATTTTACAAGGGCAAGCACTACGTGGCTTGGCAACATCAGCAATTGATTTGTCTGATGGTTTGATTTCTGATTTAAGTCACATTCTGAAAGCCAGCCGATGTGGCGCCAGAATAAATCTGGATGCGCTTCCTTACTCTGATGCAATGAAACAGTACGTTGAACCACAACAAGCTTTGATGTGGGCTTTGAGTGGTGGTGAGGACTATGAATTGTGTTTTACTGTCCCAGAGAGGAATCGTGGTGCGTTGGAAATTGCGTTGGCGCATACCGGTGCTGGTTTTAGCTGTGTTGGACAGATTATGGTGGAATCAGAGGGTATACGTTATTACAGCAATAATAAAGAGATTAAATTAGATCTGAAAGGGTTCGATCACTTTATTACCGAGGAAGCACATGGATAAGGCAAAGCGCCGTTTACGGATGAGTAATCCCTGGCATCTATTAGCGACAGGTTTTGGTAGTGGGCTGTCGCCGGTCGTGCCGGGGACAATGGGATCGGCAGCGGCTATTCCATTCTGGTTATTACTGATTCAGTTTCCGGAATGGATTTGCTGGTTGGTTATTATTGTCGGGATGTTTTTCGGCATAATGATTTGCCAGCGTACTTCTGATGATATGAAAGTTCATGACCACGGTAGTATTGTCTGGGACGAATTTATCGGTATGTGGATCACATTGATGGCAATCCCTGTGGTTAACTGGCAGTGGGTTTTGACCGGTTTTATAGTGTTCCGTATTCTGGATATGTGGAAACCGTGGCCAATTCGCTGGTTTGATCGCTATGTTCATGGTGGATTAGGCATCATGTTGGATGATGTAATCGCTGCTGGATTTTCTTTCGTAATTGTTTGGTTACTGGCGTTTTATCAGATTTTGATTTTTTGAGGTGTGGTGTAGATGGAAAGTCTAATGAAATTACTACAATTCCCGAACGCCTGAACAGATTGCCACTGAAAGGTAATATCGTTGCCTTGGATTCTATGAGATGTCAGCGTGGCATAGTGCAAAATATAATTGGTTAGCAGACAGACTGTATAATGCCCCTTAAAGAGGGACTCATTTTTTGCTTTATACTTCAGCATGTTCTTCTCTGGGCTAAGATTGCCTAATATCAAAATTAGGACTACGATTGTACTACAAAAATCAGCATGTACGAGGTATTAAATGGGTACTGAAACTTATGTTCGCACACGTATAGACCCAGCAATTAAGCAAGAGGCAACCGATGTTTTAGCTGCTATTGGGATTAAAATGTCTGACTTTCTACGCATTGCTGTAACGATGGTGGCCAAAGAAAAGGCGCTACCTTTCGAGATCAAGAAAATCCCTAACAGAGTTACTGTTGAGGCTATGAATGAGGCGAGAAGCTCAATGAATGCACGTTTTAACGATGCGGATGATTTAATTCATGACATTGAAAAAGACTGCGGCAAGTAAGCGCGCTAGCTTTCCGCGTCGCTCAGACTATACAAAACAGTTCGGTAAAGATTGGCAACGATTGAGCCGTTCTGGGCGCTATGACATGCACCGATTAAAATCTGTTGTAATGCTCCTCATTGCTAATGATTCACCGCTAGGAGCTGAATATAAAGATCATGAGTTAATCGGAGATTGGGCTGGATTTAGAGAGTGTCATATTGGGGGGGATTTTCTTTTAATTTATCTTTTGGACGAACAGAAAAATGCAATCGAGTTTGTCAGAACCGGTACACATGCGGAATTGTTCGAGTGATAAAGGAATTTAGTGGAAGTTCTGAGTGACACAATGACGCAGATTTTCAAGGAATTAGAAGCTTAGAGGGATGAAAGAAGTATTGGTTTATAGGGAGTGTTAGAAATTTTTGGCAAAAGTCATCGACGCAGCAGTAAAGTTTTTCTAAATTAACCCGAATTTTGTTTAAACCATCACTGGAAAATCGTCTTCTGAGTAGAAAATTTTCAGTGATGGTTTTTTTAATTTAAGGCAGTAAGCAATCACACCACCTAAAACGGTCAACAGAAATCCCGTTATACTTCGGTGGCGCGAATGCTCTATTTGAGAAATATTCTTTAATTGATCATTGATGGTTTCTATGATGAAACGCGTTGATAACATGATTTTATCCCACTCTGCCAGCATACGCGCTTTCATGTTACGACGTTTCTTCGTGATGAAAGTGACACTCTTTACCGCTGAAAAAGGGGACGTCCATCACATCATCCCATCGAGGTTTTTCCTCGTTTTGCGATCCCCTCAAAAACCTGATGACGGGGAATGCGGATGTTATGACAAATACCCAAACTGGTGGAATCAATAAAAGCAATGCCAGTCGGTTTCCCTTTTAATTGAGTCAGATAACTGCACAGTGGTGCCAAAACGGAAGGCGCGACACGAATAAAACGGGTATAACTGAGCAAGGTGGGAAAATCATTGTGGTGATATTTCCAAATATGCTCCAGATAAAAATGTTTAAAATCACGGTAATGTGATAGATGAAAGAGGATCAGGATAGTCATGATTTCACTGGGAGACATGCGACCTTGGCGGCGACGTAGACGGTATCCGTTATCAAGGCAAAACTGTGTCCACTGAGGGATGAAAAAACGGCAAAAATCATCGACATCGCAGAAAATTTCCACTAACTTATCCCTAGCCTGTTCCTCCCCGGAGCTGTTTTCGGCGTTCACCAAAATTTTGCTCCCGGAACAGGCTTCTCGTCAATTTCTTATCCAGAACTCAGGTTAAATATGACATAGGCGTTTCCCTGTCGCTTAACAGAGATATCTGGTGGTGGTTGTAATTTATTGTGATTGGTTGCTTCGTTCATTTAAAGCTTCCCCGCAGTGACTAGAGCTGCATGTATTGTTTTGAATGGTAACAGCAAAGATAGGTGGGCATCTAATAGCGGAATAGCACCATAGCTGGCGTACCACTCGGCAACACGCTCATTCTTGGCATCAATCAGCAATGCAACCCCGCCAGCCTGCGCGGCCACCAATAAACAGCGCCGACCTGCGGCTAGCAATAACTGACCACCGAGTACTTGACTCTGTACTGAAAGATCTATAGCCAGACGGCCAAGCCGAAATACTGGCACTTCATGTCGAGCCAGACCACGTTTAATCACTTCCGGTGCACGTTCATAAGCAATAGAAGCGGGACTTAGACTGTAGTAACCCAATACCGTTCCATTGCTCTCGCTAACCGCAAGGTAGGTTTTTGCCCCACCTTTCTCATGGCTCTGCCTTGCATGGCGATGTAAAAACTGATTCAACGCCTCATCACCACAGTCAAAAGCACCACGATCATGATGTTTGCCTATAGGTTCTTCGTGCCAGATTGGTAGCATCATGATTGTTTCGGCAAGGCAAATGCTGCGGCCAACAATTTATCATTGGGTGCCGGTGGGTTATCCAAAAGATCCAGAACATGCAAACTATCTCTTTCGGTCAGCTCCAGCCGTTCGTTCTCGTCGATAACTTTCCGTGCTGCTGGCATCACATTGCGGATCACGAACTCAGTCAAGTTGGTATGTTGTAAAGCGGCTGCACGCATCAACAGCGACTTTTCTTCTGAGGCAATACGTAGCGACATTCGGTCGTTAGTTTCTACTGGGATCTGAGGCATTGTTACGTCCTCCTATTTATATGCATTGAAATTGTACATTAAGGCGTGCCATTAGCAAAATGTACACAATGAAAGCGTACAAGTACCGTATCAAATACGAACGTTTCTTCATCTTTAAAATCATACATTATCAATCCCTCCTGCGTCCGAGCATCATATCTATGATAGCTTGTCGTTTTTCTTCTTCCGTTCGGATAAAGTTCTGAATAATGTTTTTTAGCCAGATTCGTGAAGTTTTATCAAGACAATGTGTAAAAATGTACGGAAGCAAAGGTGTAGAAACTGGCAATTCAAGATAACACTCCTCAGTTATTTTTTTATTGTCCACATCGTGTGCCTGCTATCATCCCGGCTATCGAAGGCATTAAAATCTGCTGTAAGATCATATTAAGAAAAACAGTTAATTAATTCCGTAAAATAATTAATTAACCTCAGCTTGGTTTAAAAATAGCGATATCACAATCCCGTAAATTCAAGCTCGGTTTTTTAGGTTGGAATGTATAAGCAATTAGGCCAGCGACGATTTCCAATAAAAAACCGAGCTGACTGCGGTGTCTTGAATGCGCTATCTGAGAAATATTTTTAAGCTGATCCATGACCGTTTCTATCAAAAATCGCCTTCTTAACATCAGCTTATCCCAGAGAGATAATTCTTTTGCCTTCATGTTATTACGGACATGAGTGATTAACGTTATTCCTTCTGCTTCCAGTTCATCGCACAAAGCCTGCGACAAATACCCTTTATCGCTATATAAACATCCGGTTAACCCTTGTACCAAGACGGTAGCTTATTAGTCGAATCCGCCAAGTGTGTCTTTAATCACAAAAAAAATCATTCAATAATATAGATGCTGAAAATAAGAAAAAACGATAATTATATTATATTCGCTATTTTGGCAAATATTTGGGAAAATAGGAGCTATTATGATTAAATTAGATCTATCCAAATTAAAATTTGTAGAAGCATCTGCTGTTGCTGCAAGAGCACAACTCGAAATGTTTTAATCTTAATTAGTTGATATTTTTGTCCACTAATTGTATTTAATTAGGTGATTGGGACAGTAACACTGCCCAATCACAATCTACATTCAATTTCGGATAGTAATATGAATATTTGGCTTAATAGTGTTTTAAATAAAGACTTCATTGATAATATATTAGATGCTAACAGTAAGTTATATAGTAAGTCATCATTATTACATTTCCAATTTAACTCTCAACAGGTTGATCAATATTTAATTTCACACGAAGGAGAACTTCACAAATATGTAATGATATATGATCAAACAGAAAATTATCATGTCCATGCAAATACAAAGTTTTCCCAAAAATCTCAGGTTGATACTATACGAGAACGTTTTCAATATGGTGCAACCCTAAAAATTGAACAATTAGAACGACGGCAACAAGAAATCAGCGCCATTTGTCGCAAGTTAGAAACTTTTTTTGGTGGGACAACTTTTGCAAAAGTTTTTTGGACGCCAGCAAATAAAAAAGGATTAAAAGTACATTTTGATCCTGTTTCTGCTTTTATCATCCAACTAGAAGGTGAAAAGAAATGGTTTCTTTGGGATAAATTAGAACATAACCCTACACAACAAATGTCAAAAGTTCTTGATGAAGAAACAATTGGATCACCAAGAGAAGAATTACTTCTAAAGGCAGGTGATGTTTTATACATTCCTGCTGGAATGCCACATCGTGCAGAATGTACTGATACTTCATCTCTTCATATAACAATAGGGCTATCTGTATGTAAAATTTTTGATTTACTACATTTCGCAGTTGAACAACTCTCTCATACAAATGCTATCTTTCGCCATTCAATTACTCCTGATTTGCCAAACTGTGAGTTTATAAAAGCTCAGTTAGATACAGCAATAAATCAGTTAAATAACGTGAATGCTGAACAACTTATAAAATCTTATACGTTGGCAGTGAATGCTTCTCGACCAAATATTCACAATCGTGCTATGTATACCTTGTCAAATAAAAATATCCTACACGAAAAAAGTATAGTGAGAAAAGTAGAATCACAGCTTTTAACCGCAGAAATTTGTGAAGAATTAATGCGTATTTACCTTCCATCTGTAGTTATGCCTGAAAAACCATTATTAACGTGTTTACCTTCATATATTGAAATACCAGTAGTAGCTGAATCAGAAATAAGAGAGTTATTATCTGGAAAGGAGTTGGTAATAGAAGAAATTTCAGGGGCATTAGATCTTAATTCAAAGATAGCTTTAGTTGACTACCTAATGCAGTTTGGGCTACTTGAACTTATTGAACCTACAACACATTAAAATAGATAGTAATTTATGTTATATAATTAAGAAAAGAAAATGAATATAGAGTCACGATATATTAAATTACTCGCAAAGAGTATAATGAATGAGATATATGACGAAACTCCAATCATAACTTCTGAGGATATATCTACATGCCAATGGATAATTGAAGACCTTGATCGGCGAAAAAGTGATATTTTCAGGGAGTATCCTCATCTCCGAGACGCAATGAATTTTGCACATATGATCTCATATACACGTCGTAGTCGCCGTGTTCATACTTATGTTAAAAGACCTGGAATAGATAATGTCATAAGTTGTTGTGAATGTGTAATTAATGAAAATGTCCCAGGTGGCTTCATGGAAATTGGTACACTTCGTGGTGGTATCAGTATCCTTATGAATGGTATAATTACAGCTCACGGAGATTCCCGTCAAGTTTTTGTTGTAGATAGTTTCCAAGGACTTCCTGATGTATCCGAAAACGATTCACTTTTCGATAAGGAGATTTGGTCTTATTATTCAAACCAGCTAAAAAATTATATGTTTGATTGTAAATGCTCTCTTGAAGAGGTTAAGTCAAATTTTAGTACTTATGATTTACTTACTGAAAATGTAAAATTCATTTCTGGGTGGGTGCAAGATACTTTAAAAGATTTTAGTGAGACACTATCAATAATTCGATTAGATGTCGATTGGTATGAAGCTACAAAATGTAGCTTAGAGCAAATATACAAAAATCTTTCTCCCAATGGTTTTATAATTATTGATGATTATAATCTTGTTGGATGCAAGAAAGCGGTGGACGAATTTAGAGATAATTACTCTATTCAAGATGAAATAGTGATTGTTGATGCAACAGCCGGAATTATATATTGGAGAAAGACATGAATAGAATTTACACTAATAATAAAATATCTTCTGTAGGAAAAGAAACTATATCTCAGAAAACATTAATGTTACCTGTAGAAACAGTACTTTCAATATCAGTTTTAGAACTTTTAGATGATGTATATGCAACACTCGAAAATAGTTCTGCTCGTCTCGATTATCGACTAGCAGGAGGGTGTCATGGAGACTTTATTACAAAGGGGAATCTTTCTGATATAATAGAACAATGTAGAAAAAGTCGTGTTTCATATAT
The DNA here is from genome assembly GCF_035181445.1 of Photorhabdus africana. Lineage (NCBI taxonomy): Bacteria > Pseudomonadati > Pseudomonadota > Gammaproteobacteria > Enterobacterales > Morganellaceae > Photorhabdus > Photorhabdus africana. The sequence continues at coordinate 174,263 of NZ_JAXBVE010000002.1, read as the reverse complement.
TATCAATGGATTTGAAACATCGAGCGGACTCCTTGGAAAGCTCGCTAGTGATTTTTCTAATCATTGCTTTTGTGATACAACAGTGAATGTATTTATAAGCACTCAAGAGAGTCAACCCAGTCCGTTACATTATGACTATCACGATCTTGTTAATATACAGCTTCTAGGTGAAAAAAACTGGCAAATTTTTAATGTTGCAAATGATGTAACATATCCTCTAACCGGTTACAAAATAACAGAGAATACGGCTAAAAAAAGTATATTTAATGGGAGAATTAAAGCAGGTACTTTATTTACTATACCGAAAGGTTCAGCTCATATAGTAAGTACTGCAAGTGATATTTCTATTCATATTGCAATAGGATTGAGATACAAATCAGTTGCTGATTTGATTTTTCGATTACTTAGCCATAAACTTGCTGATTATAAGGAGCCTATTTTATCAATTTTAGATAAATTACCACAAGAAATAGATAGAATAAAATTGTTAGATCTTTCACTTTCTGAAATTAATGATGATAATTTAATTAATCAGATATTATCACTACAAAGATTACTACCATTATCTTCTATCAAAGAGTCAGAAAAAATAAATAGACTAATATTTGATCGCGGTGTATTCTGTTTCCAGAAAAAAGGAGATTGCCTTAATATTAAACTACCACTTATTTTGAATCGGACAGTGACGATAGAAGAAAATACTTTTAACGCTGGCTTATTAAATAAGATTCCAAAATAGTGCTACATCTTATACCACTCATAATTCTATATATAACAATTGGTTGAAGAAGGCTATGTGTAGCATAATTACGAAACGTTATTTAAGCATGCCCATTGAGCTTGAAAATATAATAAAGGGTATTTTTGAATACGGAGAAATAAATAGGGGCAGTATTCTTAAAGAATTTGATGATGAATCTACATCAGAAATTATGAATATTCTATATAAAACAGGTCTCGCATCAAATTCCACTTCAAGAGATTAACTAAATAATTACACAAGTGTTTTTTATGAATATAAAGCTTAAAAATATTCTTTTCGGGTATTGCACATCTTCATTAGGTTCATGGATTGATTTTATTACAATTCTAACTTTATCTGCTTACCAATTCAATGCATCTCCATATGAAATGGCGGTAATCAGTGCCTTAAGTTTACTTCCGGGGATCATTCTTACAAAAAATCTTGGACAGTTGTTGGAGTCAGGATCAGTTATATTGATTTTGATACTATCTTTACTCTTAAGAATAGGAGCAACGGTTGGGATAATTTTATCCCAATCAATAGAGATTTTTATTATATTCGTAGCTTTGCGTTCAGTATTTAACAGTGTTATGCAACCAGCTATCAATGTACTGAGTATCCAAATGTTAAAAGGAGAAAACTCAACAAAATTTTATTCACTCATGAATATGATCAATAATATTTCGAAATTGATAGTTCCTATATTAGGGGCCGTATCAAGCTCAGTTATAGGCGAAAGAGCTATTTTATTAGTTTCGATTGGTTTTACTTCTATATCACTATTATCTTTCTTATTACATCATAAAAACAGTGAAATAAGTATTGACAAAGAAAATTTAGAAAAAATACTTCCAGAAGGAAATTTATCAAAAAAGAAGCCTAACACCATGCTGCCTTTACTCTGGTGTGTTGCAACTTATTTTTTCTTTGTTTTTATGTTGAATAATCAAATGGCTATTATACTTATGTATCTGCAATTTGATAAAGCAGCATTAGGGATGTTGATGTCTTGTTCTGCTGCTGGAAATATCTTATCGGGAATAATGACTGCCAAGTTTAGTATAAAGTACCCAATTACAGGAAAGCTATCTGAGTTAATGATACCTGGTGCAAGTACTGCCGTAGGTTTTGGATTAATCGGTATTACTTTAAATCTACCACAAAGTTTCTCACTTTACATATTACTATTAGTTTTCTTTAGTGTTGGAATTTTTAGTGCTCGCTTTGCCATAGCTAGTAATGTTTTTGTTAGCTTAAATTACTCCCAATTTTCTGGTATCGCTTCTGTGCGATTACAATCGATACAAAATATAAGTATACTTATTGCTCCTTTAGCTGGTGAATATATACTCAGTATTGCAGGTGCCAAGACGCTATTCTTTATATCAAGTATTTTGGGTTTAGTTTCATTTTTATTTTTATATCTTTATTGTCATTGGATAAAAATAGTTAGTTTTTTTAAAAAGATAGTAGGGAATATTTTTAGATAAATATCGCGGTGTTGCATAATAAATGCAACATAATAACGATAAAAATAATCCAGCTCGTATTTGATTAAATCATTTATTTGTGTATTTTTTATAAATTATCATTCAACTGGTTGATAAAAAATTTAATCTACAGTTGAAAAAGTTATTAAAATCGGTTGATTTTTTAAATATATTATCTTGCTAACCTATTTTATATTCTTATTTGCCTCTTTTACGGGGTATATAAGCATTAATAAAGCCAATTCTTTTTCTCATTTTCCACTGATAGTTTTGTTATGAGCAGGCTTTAAATTGTTATTAAAAGTCACTATTTTAGCTCCAGGGTTTAATTGGTATAAAGTTTTACTCGTTGTTTTCACTACTTTTAATGTCTGATTTTTATTAAGTTTAATCATCATGGGATGCCGTATTTTATGTTTAACTAATGTTAATCATATCCGATTTTATCTTTGATGATATATACCCGTCATCTTTCAAGTTGCCTCTTTGTTGGCTGCACTCACTCACCCCGGTCACATAGTTATCTATGCTCCCGGGGATTCGCTCCCTTGCCGCCGCGAAGCATCTTGAAATCCATAGGGTATAAAAATATCCTTCTATGCTTTTTCGGATAATCCTCTCTTTTTTCAAAGCTTAAATACTGCCAAATTAACCGTTCTATCCCTTTTTTATTGCATTATTTTTTATGGTTTTTTCGCAAAATAACGTTGAGAAAACACAATAAATATCAGTTTTTTCGGATAATTTTTTTCCTGATGTTTTCTCTTTCAAGAAAAACTTAACAGTGATAACCGAAACGCTAAAAATCAGTAAGCTGAAGGATAATAGAATAAATATCCTATTACCCTTATATACCCGTCATCTTTCAAGTTGCCTCTTTGTTGGCTGCACTCGCTCACCCCGGTCACATAGTTATCTATGCTCCCGGGGATTCTCTCCCTTGCCGCCGCGATGCATCTTGAAATCCATTGGGTATACACTCAGGAAAATAGCCTTTTATTGATGCTATTTTGAATACCTGCGGCATCAAGCCCTAATTCCGCTCTAATTTCTTCCTGACTACCTTGTGGCACAAATTGGTCAGGCAAGCCAATATTTAGAATTTGCACCAAGCGACCTTCCTGCATTAGTAGTTCATTAACGCCACTTCCGGCACCGCCCATAATGGCATTTTCTTCCAGCGTGACTAATAAATCATGGTTATCAGCCATGTCTAATATCAATTCTTTATCCAGTGGTTTGACAAAACGCATATCAACAACAGTCGCATCCAGCGATTCTGCTGCTGTTATTGCATCGGGTAACAGAGTACCAAAGTTCAGGATCGCTACCTTCTTACCCTGACGGCGAATAACACCTTTACCAATTGGCAATTGTTCAAATGGTTGGTGTTCTGCACCCGTTCCGGTTCCTCGTGGATAGCGCACGGCTACTGGACCTTGCTGATAATGATAGCCAGTATGTAGCATCTGGCGGCATTCGTTCTCATCGCTTGGTGCCATAATGACCATGTTGGGGATGCAACGAAGGAATGAAAGATCAAAGGCGCCTTGATGTGTCTGACCATCAGCACCTACGATACCGCCGCGATCTATTGCAAATAGAACAGGTAGATTCTGAATAGCAACATCATGAATAACCTGGTCATAAGCACGTTGGAGGAATGTCGAATAGATAGCAACAATCGGCCTGTAACCACCAATTGCCAAACCAGCGGCGAAAGTCACGGCATGTTGTTCTGCAATGGCGACATCAAAGTATTGATCAGGATATTCACGGGAGAAACGCACCATACCAGAGCCTTCACGCATGGCGGGTGTAATTGCCATCAATTTCTTATCGTTAGCGGCCTCTTCACATAACCAGTCTCCAAAGATTTTGGAGAAAGTAGCGCGGTTGTCTGAACTTTTAGGTAATGCGCCAGTGGTCGGATCAAATTTAGGGACCGCATGCCAACTGATGGGATCTTTTTCGGCGGGCGCATAGCCACGACCCTTTTTGGTCATGATGTGCAGTAGCTGTGGCCCTTTCAACTCACGCATATTTTTCAGCGTTTGGGTCAATGTCAGTACGTCATGTCCGTCGATGGGACCAATGTAATTAAAGCCCAATTCTTCAAATAGCGTGCCAGGAACCACCATGCCTTTGATATGTTCTTCAGTTTTTTTCAGTAGTTCTTTAATCGGTGGTAGATTGGAAAAGACTTTTTTCCCGCCTTCTCGCAATGTGGTGTAGAGTTTACCGGAAAGAAGTTGGGCTAGATGGTTATTTAATGCACCAACGTTCTCTGAGATAGACATTTCGTTGTCATTAAGAATGACTAACATATCCGGGTCGATATCCCCGGCATGGTTCATCGCTTCGAAAGCCATCCCCGCGGTTATCGCACCATCACCGATAACACAAACTGTACGGCGGCCTTTGCCTTCGCGTTGAGCAGCAATTGCCATACCTAATCCAGCGCTGATAGAGGTCGATGAGTGCCCAACACACAAGGTGTCATATTCACTTTCATCTCGCCACGGGAAAGGATGAAGACCATTTTTTTGACGAATCGTATCAATACGATCTCGACGTCCTGTCAGGATTTTGTGAGGATAAGCCTGATGGCCAACATCCCATACCAATTTATCGAAAGGCGTTTTATAGACGTAATGTAATGCTACAGTCAGCTCAACGGTACCAAGACCGGAGGCAAAATGACCACTGGAGCGACTGACACTGTTGAGCAGGAATTGCCGAAGTTCATCACATAACTTCGGCAGGCTCTCTTTTGGCAACATACGAAGTTCTTCAGGATTTTCCGCTAATGCCAATGTGGGGTATTTGGCTATATCAATGCTCATTTGATGCTCGTTAAGAAGTGTTTATTAATAGCGCTGCCAGCAGGTAGATTTACCGGCAGACCTTAGTTATTACGTTCAATAATAAAGCTGGCAAGTGCGCGCAGCATTGTTGTGTTATAGGATTTATCTTCCAGTTTGCTCAAAGCTTTTAAGGCTTCTTGATACAGTTCGTATGCTTTTTTCTGTGCTTGTTCTAACCCCAATAGTGCAGGGTAGGTGCTTTTTCTTAACTGTTGGTCACTGCCTTGACGTTTTCCTATCATTTCGGTATCGCCAATGACATCAAGAATATCGTCCTGAACTTGGAATGCGAGACCAATCGCTTGGGCATATTGATCCAATTCAGGCAGGGCGTCATGCCCACTTTGGCCTGCACCATATGCGCCCATTCTGACGGCGCAACGAATAAGCGCGCCTGTTTTATGGCGATGAATTTGTTCCAGCATATGGAGATCAATGTGTCTGCCTTCAGCGGCCAAGTCCAGGGCTTGGCCGCCACACATACCGGCTATACCACTGGCGGTTGCCAATTCAGCAACCATTTCAAGGCGATCTGCTGCTGTAACATCTGGCATTTCTCTTTTAGATAGGATTTCAAACGCCAGAGTTTGTAATGCATCTCCCGCTAGAATCGCGTGAGCTTCACCAAATTTTATGTGGCAGGTTGGTTGTCCACGGCGTAAATCATCGTTATCCATCGCAGGTAAGTCGTCATGGATTAATGAATAGGCGTGGATACATTCAACGGCTGCTGCTGGAGCATCCAGATTCTTTGCAGATAATCCAAACATTTCACCGACGGCATAAACTAACAATGGGCGCAGACGTTTACCACCGAGTAAAGTGCCATGTTGCATTGCATGAATGAGTGGATTGTCTGAAAATGCCAGCGAAGATAGTGTGCTTATCAGAACGTTATTGACTCGTTGTTGACAGATTTTAAGCTGTTCTTTAAATTGGGCTGAATTTTGTTCAGACATAGGCTTATTCGGTATCCGGGGAGAAATGACTCAATGGAGATTGGGCGTCATCATTAAGCAGAATTTGCACTCGCTGTTCTGCTTGTTGCAAAGTTTGTTGTCCTCGGCGGGCTAATTGAATACCACGCTCAAACTCGATGAGGGCTTCTTCCAGCGCCAGTTCACCTGATTCCAACCGGGCGACAATCTGTTCCAGCTCTTTTAATGAGCTTTCAAATGTCATTGCTGGTGCAGTTTCTGGCGTACTGTTTGTACTTTCTGATATTGCATTTTTCTTTGGCATAATTTTTTACTATTTATACAGAGTTCGCCTGAGAGTTGCAGACTATCCTATTACGCTGGTGCAAACAAATCCTTAACTGGTTTTGTGTTTTTTACGCGCTATACCACGAGATAGTGTTATACTTCGCGGCTTGATTTGACAACCAAAACATACCATCAGTTTTATTTATCAAAATGCCTAACTACTACTATAACTCACTATGAAGTTTATTATTAAATTATTCCCTGAAATCACGATCAAGAGCCAAACAGTTCGTTTGCGCTTTATTAAAATTCTCGCGAGTAATATTCGCAATGTGCTGAAAACGTTAGGAGATAATATTGCCGTGGTTCGCCATTGGGATAATATCGAAGTTCGCACTAAAGATGAAAACCTTGGCGTTCAAATTTGTGATGCGCTGACACGTATCCCCGGGATCCACCATATTCTGCAAGTAGAAGAGCGTGAATTTCGTGATATGCATCATATCTTTGAACAAGCTTATGAGGCTTATGGCGAATCGCTCCACAATAAGACATTTTGCGTGCGGGTAAAGCGCCGAGGTAAACATCAATTTACTTCTAATGAAGTAGAACGCTATGTTGGTGGTGGTTTAAATCAGCATATTGAATCTGCAAAAGTAAAACTCAATCATCCTGATGTGACTGTTAATCTGGAAATTGATCAAGATGTGTTGATTCTGGTAAAAGCCCGTTATGAGGGGATTGGTGGTTTTCCTATCGGAACGCAGGAAGATGTATTGTCTCTAATTTCGGGAGGCTTTGATTCTGGTGTTTCCAGCTATATGTTAATGCGCCGTGGCTGTCGTGTTCACTATTGTTTCTTCAATCTTGGCGGTTCTGCTCATGAAATTGGTGTGAAGCAGGTTGCTCATTATCTTTGGAATCGTTTTGGCAGTTCCCATAAAGTTCGTTTCGTTGCTGTGGATTTTGAACCTGTTGTCGCTGAAATTTTGGAAAAAGTTGATGATGGCCAAATGGGGGTGGTGCTTAAACGGATGATGGTAAGAGCGGCATCTAAAGTTGCAGAGCGTTATGGCGTGCAGGCGATTGTTACCGGTGAGGCTTTGGGACAGGTTTCCAGCCAGACACTCACTAATTTGCGTTTGATTGATAATGCATCGGATACGTTGATTCTGCGGCCACTGATTTCTCATGATAAAGAGCACATTATCAGGTTGGCACGTGAAATAGGCACTGAGGATTTTGCTCGTACAATGCCTGAATTCTGTGGTGTTATTTCAAAAAGCCCGACAGTAAAAGCCGTTAAAGCTAAAATTGAAGCAGAAGAAGCGAATTTCGATTTTAATATTTTGGAAAAAGTTGTCAGTGAAGCTCAGAATGTTGATATTCGTCAGATCGCAGAACAAAGCAGTGAGCAAGTGGTTGAAATTGAAACAGTGACAGCGTTCGCTCCAACGGATGTGTTATTGGATATTCGTTCACCTGATGAACAAGATAATCGACCATTACAGTTGAATGGTGTGGAAATCAAATCATTGCCATTCTATAAGTTGAGCAGCCAGTTTGGTGATTTGCCAAAGGAGAAGACTTATCTGCTCTATTGTGAACGTGGAGTAATGAGCCGTTTGCAGGCACTTTATTTATCTGAACAGGGTTTTGATAACGTGAAAGTTTATCGGCCTTAATTGCTTTAATTCTATGTCTCGGGGTTCCTATTACGTGAACCCCGAATCGTATAACTAGTTTTACACCTCTGGAGCAAGTTAAAACCAATTCTCCATCGCTGGCGGTGCTGGCGATCGTAACATTGATGCCAGCGCGTACCCGTAAATCAATAGTTGTAACGGCTTCTGTTTCTTCACTCCCGTGAGCCAGGCAGATGAGTGTTGAAGGGGTCATAATCATCTTTCCTTATGTTTAACTAGGTTATAGATACGGGTATTTTCAGGGGTTGCCAGACCATGTGCACGGGCCCGGCGTAATAAATAACCGGTGATATAGTCAATTTCAGTGCGACGTTTTGCGCGGACATCTTGCAACATGGATGAGTAGTTTTTTGCTGTAAGTTTAATCACATCGTAGACATAGGTAATCAGGTTGTCGATAGTGGTATGGATGTTTTCTCGTTGCATAACCTGAATAATTTCTTCGCATAAAATATTCAATTGTTCAGGATAGCGAAGCAGATCGCCATTTTGGCATTCATAAAGTGCAGTCAGCGGGTTTACGACACAGTTAGCGGCAAGTTTCAGCCAACTAATAGAGAGAATTTCATTATGCCATGCAACATCTGGCAAGGATTGGTGTAATACATTAGCCAGAGAGTTAAGCCCAGTTGCATTTGACGTTGCTGAACCAATATGGGTTAGCCCGGAAGCGGTATGATAAACCCGTTGGTCATCCTGATATGCGCCATGCGTTGTGACGCCAAGCAGCATTGGATTAGGCGCTGATAATAGTTCTTCTTGGGTACCCATGCCATTGTGGAGTAATAAGATTGGACAATTAGGTGAAAGTTTGGGGAGTAAATTATTCACTGCATCTGCGATTTGCCATGCTTTCAAACAGACAATCAGTAATTCGCTGTCGGCAAGATGGTCGCTGTTATTAGTTGGAATTGGTTGGTTGAATACTTCTCCATTCATTTCGTCAATATGAACAGATAAATAAGGCTGGGAACTTTTTAGCCAACCCTGAACTTGATGTTTTTGTTGTGATAATGCGGCTAGCCACAGTTTTCCTATAGCGCCACAGCCAAGAACGGTTATCTTCATATGCTCCTCCGGGAGAGACGCTATTATGGTAATGGATAGAAATGATAAGATCCCGCGAATCTGAGTATAGAGCTTTTGCTGACAATGGAAAGCGGTTATCATGCCAACTTATTGATTATCAGGAGGTCATGGATAATGCCATCTTTCGATATTGTTTCAGAAATTGATCTGCATGAAGTTCGCAATGCGGTAGAAAATGCGCAGCGCGAGCTTGCTAGCCGTTGGGATTTCCGTAATGTCAGCGCCAGTTTCGAATTAAATGAAAAAAGTGAATCTATCAAGATTGCCAGTGAGTCAGATTTTCAGGTAAATCAGTTGGTTGATATTATACGTGAAAAGTTGGCTAAACGTGGTATCGATGGCGCTGCATTGAATATCCCTGATGATATGTTGCACAGTGGTAAGACTTACAGCATTGAAACGACTTTGAAGCAGGGGATTGATACCCCTACGGCGAAAAAGATCGTGAAGCTGATTAAGGATAGTAAGCTGAAAGTACAGGCACAGATTCAGGGTGAGCAAGTGCGAGTGACAGGTAAAGCTCGTGATGATTTGCAAAGTGTTATGGCATTAGTTCGTGGCGCAGAGCTGGGACAGCCATTCCAGTTTACTAATTTCCGGGATTGATTTTCCACCCAATGGATTGATATATCTAGCTTAATGTGGAGTGGGGTATTCCTGATCAGGAATACCCCACTCCCAATTTACCTTAATATCGAATCGGAGCGAGTAGGGGTTATCTGGTTTGATACTTAGTCTATCGTGTCATTATTATTAGCTATCAATTGTTCAAGTTGTGCTCTGCTTATCAGCTTAGTATCTACTTTTATGTAGGCACTATGCTCCTCCGGCACAATAACGACGTCGCAAACGCCCGGTTGAACAAGAATTTTTTGTTCTAGCAATGCCTTATTGACTATATTTTCTGGCAGAGAAATTCTGATGCTGCTGACATAAGGGGGTTGTTTCATTGTTGTGCTGATAATAAACCAAATGATTGTCAGAACGATACCTGCCATAAATACCAGCGGTGCTCCTTTTAATTCATAAAACCAACCACCAAGGCTACCCCCTAAAGCGACACCTAAAAATTGGCTGGTGGAGTAGATGCCCATTGCTGTACCTTTATAACCCGCTGGTGATTCTTTACTGATAAGTGATGGCAGGATAGCTTCCATTACATTGAAAGCAATAAAGAAAATTTGTATGCCGATGAAAATTACCCATAAGTGATGTCCCGATGACCACAATACAATTTCAGCAATTAGCAGCATTGTGATACACAGTAAAAACACTTGTTTCATGCGGCGTTTTTTTTCTGCGTAAATAATGAAAGGTAAAACAGATAAGAATGAAATGAGCATGGTGATCAGGTAAACCTTCCAATGTTGTTGGGTAGGGAGTCCTGCTTGTTGCATCACCAGAGGAAGAGCGACAAAACTTGCCATTAACAAAGTGTGCAAACTGAGAATGCCAAAGTTAAGTTTCAGCAATTGGCTGTCAGCCAGAACCTTACTGAAACTGTGACGAACAATGCCTGATTCACGGTTAAGCATGTGTTTATCTGTGGAAGGAACAGCAAATAATGTTATCAGAATGCCACTACCGGCCAGCATGGTAATTCCCCAAAATAGGCCATTTAATCCAATAGTATTCGTAAGGATTGGACCAAGCACAATAGCTATGGCGAAAGTTATTCCGAAGCTAATGCCAATAAAAGCCATCGCTTTAGTTCGATTTTGTTCGCGGGTTAAATCAGAAAGTAGCGCCATAATTGCAGCAGATATCGCCCCAGCGCCTTGTAACGCTCGTCCAATTATTATGCCCCAGATGGAGTCACTGAGAGCAGCAATAATACTACCAAGGACGAATAGCAATAATCCGCCAACAATTAAAGGCTTACGGCCAATTTTGTCAGAAAGCAGGCCAACTGGAATTTGGAAAATGGCCTGGGTTAGACCATAAATGCCAATGGCGATGCCAATAAGTGTTTCGGTGGCATCTTTTAGATGAAGACCGTAGGTTGTTAATACAGGAAGAACCATGAACATACCTAGCATTCGCAGAGAAAAAACTGAACCTAGGCCCCATGTCGCCCGAAGCTCAAGCGGCGTCATTTTATTATCGTTCATGATTACCTCGAAATATTTTGATGTGTCATTGTAGATAGGTTTTCGATAAAGGGTAAATAGTTAATTGAATTAATAATATTGAAGTATTAAGGCGAGGGAAATAGGATGAGAGAACTGATGGCAGAGGAGTATTATGCCACTGCCATCAGGAAAATTACCGGACGTAAGTTAGGAAGGCTTCTGAGGGCACATGCGGGTCAATAGACATCATGACACTCAGGGAAGTGATTGCCACAATGGAAAATATAAATAATTTACGAGCCCAAATGCGGTCATTATCAGTTTTGTAACCGGATAACGCCATTCCTAGCCACCAGACGCTCACTGCTGCTGCAACAACCAAATATTTGTAACCAGCGTAACCGCTGATGGCTAACATAAGGGTTGCAATCATAAATGCCAGGATATAAAGGATAATGTGGTTTTTCGCCACAGATATGCCTTTAATCACGGGCAGTACAGGAATGTTGGCTGCCTGGTAATCTTTGAAACGAAAAATAGCAATGGCATAGGAGTGCGGCATTTGCCACAGGCTGAAAATCAGTAACAGGATCAACGCGCCCGTATCAAACTGACCAGTTACTGCACAATAACCGATAACCGGAGGCGCAGCACCGGACAAACTGCCGATCAACGTGCCATAAACAGATTTCCTTTTCATATAGAGGCTGTAAACCCCTACATATACGACGAAACCGATAATCGCTAATTGCATTGCTAAAGCATTGGCTGCTGCATAAAGCAGCACTATGCCAGCAATACCCAGTATTGATGCATAAATCAGGCTGATTTTCGGATCAATAAGTCCTTTTACAAGGACGCGGTTTTTTGTTCTTTCCATGATCCGATCGATGTCACGGTCAATGTAGTTGTTAAATACACAACCAGAAGCCACGACTAATGAAACGCCGAGCAGAGTCGAGATGAACAAAGGGTAATCAATCACCCCTTTCGAGGCGAGTAGAAAACCACCGATCACAGAAATTAAATTGCCGAAAATAATTCCTGGTTTAGTTACTTGCAGGTATTGCTTAATCATATATGCAGCTCTTTAATCAACCATCATATTAATGTTGAGGTTGTACATAATCCATAGTGAGCCAACAACAACAATACCGATAATTAAAATGGTGAACAGCAATGCTACTAAGTTCCAGCGCTCTTCTGACGAAGTGTTCATGTGCAGGAAGTAGATAAAATGAACAATAATCTGCACCACAGCCAAAGCGACGACTGTTGTCAGGATAGTCGTATGGGAGGCTGAACCATCCATGACCATCCAGAACGGAATCACTGTCAGGATGACCGAAAGAACAAAGCCGATCAGATAAGATTTCAGGCTACCGTGGCTAGCTCCAGTATGAGCGGTATTGGAATGACTCATTACATAGCTCCTAACAGATAAACAACGGTAAATACACAGATCCATACCACATCCAGGAAGTGCCAGAACAAGCTCAGGCAGTTCAGACGGGTTTTATTGACATCAGTTAAACCGCGGCGGGTTACTTGGATTATCATGATGATAATCCAGACCAAACCACAGGTAACGTGGATACCGTGAGTAGCAACCAGTGCGAAGAATCCGGACAGGAATGCACTGCGGTCAGGGCCGTGGCCGTCAACAATCAGATGATGGAATTCGTACAACTCCATCGCCACGAAGCCAAGGCCGAACAGGAAAGTCATACCAAGCCAGGCGTTAACCTGGCCGACTTTTCCTTTGTTCATTCCCAGCATGGCAAAACCATAAGTGATACTACTGAATAGCAGTAGGAAAGTTTCGACCAATACGAAAGAGAGGTCGAAAATCTCTTTACCAGATTTGCCGCCTGCGGTTCCGTTAACGAGTACTGCATAAGTCGCAAATAGACATGCGAACAAAATACAGTCACTCATCAAGTAGACCCAGAAACCGAATACTTTAGTGGCTCCCGCATCGTGGTGCCCGTGATGCTCGTGGGCATGATTATGGTTAGTCATAGTTTCAGTTGACATGGTTCAGACCTGCCTTGCTAATTTGTTCATGGTGCTGATTCTCAATTTGCTCAACTTCAGCAACGGGTACGTAGTAATCAACATCTTCATCAAAGCTTTTTGCAATCCAAGTGATAATCATGCCTGCAAAGCCTGCGATAGCCAGCCACCAGATATGCCAAACCATGGCGAAACCAAACAGCAAGCTGAAGCCAGCAATAATGACACCCGCACCGGCATTTTTAGGCATATGAATTTCTTCATACTTAGCAGGACGTTTATAAGCAGTGCCTTTTTCTTTCATATCCCACCATGCATCTCGGGTTTGAATATGTGGAACGTCAGCAAAGTTATAAAACGGTGGTGGAGAAGATGTTGCCCACTCCAAAGTACGTCCGCCCCAAGGGTCACCGGTCAGGTCACGGTTTTGGTCACGGTCACGGATACTAACGTAGAATTGAATGACCTGACACAGGATACCAACGGCAATCAGTGCAACACCAATCGCGGAGACGACCAGCAGATTATGGAATTCAGGGTTGATATCTTGGCTAATACGACGGGTCATCCCCATAAAGCCGAGCGCATAAACTGGCATAAAGGCGATAAAGAAGCCGATGATCCAGAACCAGAATGCGCGGATACCCCATTTTTCATTCAGTGTGAAACCAAAAGCTTTCGGGAACCAGTAAGCAGTACCAGCGAAACAACCGAAGACAACACCACCGATGATCACGTTATGGAAGTGTGCGATCAGGAACAAGCTGTTATGCAGAACGAAGTTTGCACCTGGAACTGCCAGCAGAACGCCAGTCATACCTCCGATAGAGAAGGTGACGATGAAGCCAACGGTCCACAACATTGGTGTTTTATACTCAATACGGCCTCGATACATTGTGAACAGCCAGTTGAATATCTTAACGCCTGTCGGAATCGAGATAATCATGGTGGCTATGCCGAAGAAAGCGTTAACGTTCGCTCCGGAGCCCATCGTAAAGAAGTGGTGCAGCCATACGATGAACGATAGTACGGTGATGGCAATGGTTGCCCATACCAGAGATGTATAGCCAAACAGCCGTTTTTTCGAGAACGTTGCAGTGACTTCAGAGAAAACACCAAAGACCGGCAACACCAGAATGTAAACTTCAGGGTGACCCCAAGCCCATATCAGGTTGATATACATCATCATGTTACCGCCCATATCATTGGTGAAGAAATGGGTACCCATATAGCGGTCAAAAGTTAGCAGGGCAATGGTAACTGTCAGAATTGGGAATGCGGCGATGATCAGTACGTTAGTACAGAGTGCTGCCCAGGAGAATACCGGCATTTTCATCATGGACATGCCAGGAGCACGCATACGCAGGATCGTCGCAAAGAAGTTAACGCCTGTCAGCAAGGTACCGATACCGGATATCTGAAGACTCCATATCCAATAATCGACCCCAACGCCTGGGCTATATTCTATACCTGAGAGCGGAGGATAAGCTAACCAGCCGGTTTGGGCAAATTCACCTACACCGAGAGAGATGTTAATCAGTGCGACGCCAACGACGAAGAACCAGAAGCTCAGTGAGTTCAGGAATGGGAATGCCACGTCACGAGCGCCGATCTGTAGTGGAACCACGATGTTCATCAGGCCGACAACAAAAGGTGTCGCCATGAAGAAAATCATGATGACGCCGTGGGCGGTAAAAATCTGGTCATAGTGATGCGGTGGCAGGAAACCTGCTTCACTCGCAGAAGCGACAGCTTGCTGACCACGCATCATGATGGCATCGGCAAAGCCACGGAGCATCATGACCAGCGCCACGATAATGTACATAATACCGATTTTCTTGTGGTCAACGCTGGTTAACCACTCGCTCCATAGCCATTTCCATTTACGGAAATAGGTCAGGGCTCCGACAATTGCGAGCCCTGCGAAGAGAATCCCTGCAAGAGTGCCCATGACAATGGGCTCATGCAATGGGATTGCATCAAGTGTTAATTTTCCCAACATTACTTTATTCCTCAACTCCGGCATGAGCAGTTTTGCTCATATTCATGTTATGACCTGTCGTTGCACCGTGGCCGCCATGCATATTCATGTTGCCCATAAATTTGGCAATAATGTCTTGATACAGGTTAGGCTTAACGCTTGAGAAGTATTCAACCGGATGGTTTTGGCTCTGTTTGGCTAACTCATCAAATGCTTGCATGGTATCCAACGTTTTGGGAGAAGCTTTCACTTTTTGAACCCATTGTTCAAAACCTTCACGATCTGCGGTAGCTGTAGCAGTAAATTTCATGCCAGAGAAGCCGTGACCACTATAGCTACTGGATAAACCTTTATAAGTGCCAGGTTCATCGGCAATTAAGTGAAGTTTAGTCTGCATACCAGCCATTGCATAGATTTGACCTCCTAACTGTGGGATGAAGAATGAGTTCATCACAGAATCAGAGGTGATTTTGAAGTTAATAGGAATCCCGGTAGGGAAAGCAATTTCGTTAACTGTAGCGATGCCTTGCTCCGGATAAACGAATAGCCATTTCCAATCAAGAGAGATAACTTCGATAGTCACTGGTTTTTCATCACTGACCAGTGGCTTATATGGGTCAAGCTCGTGGGTTGTTTTCCAGGTAATGGTTGCTAAAATAATAATGATAATGATAGGAACGGTCCATACTACCAGCTCAATTTTATTTGAGTGTGCCCAGTTAGGGCGATAGGTAGCACTTCTGTTGGCTTCGCGGTAACGCAGGGCAAAAGTGAATGCCATGATGATTACCGGAATAACGATGATCAGCATCAGGCCAATAGCCGTGAGTATCAGCGTTTTTTGTTCAGCGCCGATGGCGCCTTTAGGATTCATCAATACCATATCGCAGCCACTTAGCACAAGAGTAGCCGCGAGTATTGATAATATCCCAATACCTTTATTGTATTTCATAAGTCTCATCTAACGACTCCAAATAACAAAAGCTCTATTGTCGTTTCATCAGTGCGGGCATTCTACGGTAAGGCTACTGGAGTGTAAACATTTGTAATAGTTAGTTGAGGGGTTGTTACCCTTTATGTCGATGGGATCACATGCAAGTGGAGGATTAATCAGAAGTTAGCTTGAAAAGGTTATTTAATTGTAACGAAATAGGGCGGAAATACGAATTTATACTAAAGTTATTTTATATTTTTTAGCGAAGTGGAAAAAATATAAGAATTTGCTTTAAAAATTTCCACCGCGGCCATTTTATTTAAGAATTAAATTAATTGTGAGCCACTTTTGGTCGCCCACAATTAAAATCAATAATTAGAAATTATATTTGATAGTGTAAACAATCCCATCCTGCCAGAAGTCTTCACCCAGTTTATGATCGGCATATCGATATTGAATGCCGGTTGTGAAGGATTGGTGAGGTGTCCACCATAACGCTATTGCACCATTGGTACCGTTCCGTCCACCGTTGCCGTAGCGTTCATTCCGATTAAGTTCTATTTCATTCCAGTTAGTTATGCTGAATTTTTCTTCCCAGAGTTGAAAGTCGTAACCCGCAACCCAACCAACGACATAGCCGTTATTACCGGAGTAGAAAGTTTGGTCAACATAGTGCAGCGCAATAAACGGTTTGAACCAGACACCGGCGAAATCAGTGTTGTAGCCAATACCATAGAGGGTATTTACTTCATGGAAGTTTCCGCCATGTGCTGTACCTGGAAGGGAGTAAGTACCGTAAACATGACCATAAAGATTGAAACCCGTATCAGCCAGATAAAAGCGACCGGTTGTTTTAAAAGTGTATCTTTGGTTATCCCCTGGTTTAGCATGCTGATTGTTGAAAGCATTTTCCAGATCAAAGAACCCGTATAATTCACCCCAGTCAAATCCGGCTCCGCCTTCCAGTTCCAGGTAGGCAAAGTCGTCTTTATGAGAGGTTTGCCCTGATTTGTGTGTGGTATGGCTAGTCCAGTCGAGGTAGTTCATGCTGATATTAGCAAAGCCCCCTTGATATTCAGCATAAGCTGGAACTGAGACGGTGGTGAATAAAGCAGTAGCCAGAATGGTTGTTCTCATAAATTTCTCTAACGCATCCATGAAAAGAGGTTTTGGGTTTTAAAGCTATATTAAATAACCCTTAAGATGGTAGTCTGATTCTACGCGGATATGAAGATTGAACAATCAGATAATCACTCGAAAATAGCACTTTTTGGCAAATGACTATTTGAAGTGTGATCGCTATCACTTAAATATTTAAACAGAGGGCAGAGATATCAAGGGCTGACCGTCGTCAACCTTTAATAAATTAACTTAATATTTTCGCTTTTTAAGTCAATTTGTTCCTTCTTAATGCGAGATAATCTAGAAAGCTACCGAGAATGATGCCTGTGATACCAACCTGTGCTCCCCATAATAGTAATGTTTCGGCCAGATAAGGTGCATGAGTCCAGTTAAGAGCATTGGTGGTGATGGTAAATAACCAGAACGTGAGCAAGATGCTTGCTAATGATAGTAAGCCAAGTGCTAGACGATAGAAATTTCTAAACTCAGTACGTGGCATAAAATCGTTAGCTCGCTGGGTATAAGCCAGAGTCTGGCGGCAGATAAATAACAGTAATAAGCCTGGAACAGAGGCCGCTATAGAGAATAGGTAGAAGTTTGACCAGCCATGTAATTCAACGAACCAACCCGCAATTGGGCCGATATAGACGCGTCCAACAGCAGATAAGGCAGATAATAAAGCAAACTGTGTTGCAGAGAATGATTTATGACATAACGCCATAAGTAAGGCAACAAATGCAGCGGTTCCCATTCCGCCACAGATATTCTCCAGAAAAACGGCGCAGCCCATAGTGTAGATATTTTTGTCAGTAATGGATAACAGCCAGTATCCAATATTGGAAATCGCTTGAAGAATGCCAAAGATCATGAGTGAGCGGAATAAACTCCATCGTTGCATCAGATAACCACCATATAATGCACCAACGATAGTTGCTGTTAATCCCAGAGTTTTGTTGATCATTCCAACTTCACCAGCATCAAAGCCAATACCACGGATAAGAAATGGGATACTTAGGCTGGCAGCAAAGGCATCCCCCATTTTATACATGACAATTAGCAGCAGTATCAGCCATGCATTATTGCGATTAAAAAAATCGGCTAATGGTTCTATTGCAGCTTGCTGGAGTGTTTTTGGTGGTAGAGCGTCAATTTCAGGCTCTCTAGCTTTTAACGTCGCATAGACGCCAATCAGCATCAGTCCAGCCATCAACCAGTAGGTGTGTTGCCAGCCAATATAGCGGTCTGCGATCCATAATGCTAACCCGCCTGAAACTAACATGGCTAATCGATAACCAAGTACCGAAACGGCAGCACCGACACCCCGCTCTTCGCTACTCAATAAATCGGTTTTATAAGCATCAAAGACGATATCCTGTGAGGCAGAACAGAAAGCGACGGTTACCGCCAGTGTGGCTAGCCACCATAAATGTTGAGATGGCTGGAGAAAGCCCATTGCTGCGATACTGGCTATAAGTAATAACTGTGTAATAAGTAGCCAGCCACGGCGACGTCCAAGAAAAGGGGGGATAAAGCGGTCCATAAAGGGGGACCAAAGAAATTTGAAAACATACGCTTGGCCGAGAAGAGAAAAGAAGCCAATTGTTTTAAGGTCAATGTTTTCAACGGTCATCCATGCTTGCAGGGTGCTGGCAGTCAGTGCGAGCGGTAAACCAGAAACAAAGCCGAGTAAAAGCAGGATTCGTGAGTTATGTTGGGTAAAAACGGTAAGATAACGATAGGACATGAGCCTCCCAAAACCCTGCCCTTAGTGGGCAGAGTAAATAATTAATCCTTTAATTAGCGAGCATTTTGTTTGATGAAATTGCTGACGGAAGGATCTTGAGCCATATCTGCTATGACTTCTGATAATACAGTATTGACTGCATCAGCAATTTTTTCATTAGTTGCACCTAAAGGACCTTGTACATTATAGCTAGTGCGATAATTCTTAACTTGTTTACTGCCATTTTGCGCTGTACTAATGATGGAAATATCGGCTTTTGTTGAAATATTATGGCGCAGGCTACCTTCTTTAACGTCTGCATATAAATTGTTCACAATAATTTGCAAATTGGCATTGGCTGGAGAGCCAATCATATAACCACGGGCGGTCATCTGTTTTTCTAGGATTTCCTGGAGTAGAAAGCGCAGATCACGGGATGGTTTTAGTATTTCCAGCTTTGCATTGCGGTTAACTTGAGCAAGTGTCTGAGACTGACGATTGTCGGCACCGCTGATACTGATGGTAATCGCGCCCATCGTTGGGTCTGCTGTTGGCAATGTAATTTTAGGTTCGATGGTCAGGGTATTGTTGGGAGCTGCACAGCCTGCTAGAAGAAAAAGTGCAATGAGTGGGAATAAGATTCTTTTCAACATGTTAATTTTCTCATCAGTGATAAGGATATCCAGTAATACTTATCAATAGCATAAATTACGTCAATAATAGCACTGCCTTTTGATCATGGCATATCTCTGATGGGGTAAACGCATATAAAAACCTTATGATGTGGGATTCGATTAAAAGATATTTTAATGCGTTGATGCTATAACTTATGGAGAATAGACTAAAATTATTAGTATGGTTGGCAGTACGACTGCTGTGCGGTTAAGGGGAATGATATGGTGTATCGGGATATAGAAGAAAAATTACAGGTTGCATTTAATCCCTCATATCTTGAGGTTATTGATGAAAGTTATCGTCACAATGTCCCTGTAGGTTCTGAAAGCCATTTTAAAGTCGTCATCATCAGTAATAAATTTGTTGGTGAACGTATGCTAAACCGCCATCGTTCTGTTTACAGCGTATTATCGGCAGAATTGTCCGCAGGTGTTCATGCTTTGGCGTTGCATACCTATACAGAAAAAGAGTGGAATGAGTTACAGGATACTGTTTTAGCGTCACCGGCATGTCGTGGGGGTAATATTGTTGCCTGAAACCCGATGATTGAGACTTAATTTGGGGCGTTTTCTTACACAATAGAATAAATTCAGTGAACGGTCTTCGGGCCGTTTTTACGTTTTATGTATGATACATTTTGGATGCAAATTTAGCCGCTGAATAATCGTTATCCTGTGAAGTTGATGAATAGTTCGGGCTTTTTTCAGCAATTCTCGACTCACACCGTCTGCATCGCTATAATGTCGCGTCTAATTTTTAGAATGGTTTCGGGACGCTTCTGACATCAGGGATTCTCGGTTTTTAAATGCGACCGCCCCGGTTCTTAGAGAGTGTTGCGATTGGTACATAAAATATGTGCTGGTTGTATGGTCTCTGGAGTTGACCGAGCACTATGATTTTTTTGAGGTAAAAAGATGCAAGTTTCTGTTGAAACCACTCAAGGCCTTGGGCGTCGTGTGACAATCACCGTTCCTGCTGCCGATGTTGAGAAAGCAGTTAGTAGTGAGTTGGTCAATGTAGCAAAAAAAGTTCGTATCGATGGTTTCCGTAAAGGCAAAGTGCCTATGAACGTTGTTAAACAACGTTACGGTGCTTCTGTCATTCAGGACGTTCTGAGTGATCTGATGCAACGTAACTTTATTAATGCAATCATCGAACAAAAAATTAATCCAGCAGGTGCGCCAAGTTATGCACCAGAACAATTCAAAAATGGTGAAGATTTCACTTACTCTGTAGAGTTTGAAGTTTATCCAGAAATTGAATTGAAAGATCTGGAATCTATTGAAGTTGAAAAGCCCGTTGTTGAAGTAAAAGACGAAGATGTTGATGCAATGCTGGAAACATTGCGTAAGCAGCAGGCTGATTGGAAAGAAACCGAAGAAGCTGTTGGTGCAGAAGATCGTGTGACTGTTGACTTCAATGGTTCTATTGATGGTGAAGAGTTTGAAGGTGGTAAGGCTTCTGATTTTGTTCTGGCTATGGGGCAGGGTCGTATGATCCCAGGTTTTGAAGAGGGCATTATTAGCCATAAAGCTGGGGAAGAATTTACCATTGATGTGAATTTCCCAGAAGATTATCACGCTGAAAATCTGAAAGGTAAAGCTGCTAAGTTTGCAATCACATTGAAAAAAGTGGAACAGCGTGAGTTGCCAGAGTTTAATGAAGAATTCATTAAACGTTTCGGTATTGCTGATGGCACTATTGATGGTCTACGTGCAGAAGTACGTAAGAATATGGAACGTGAACTGAAAAATGCAGTTCGTAACCGTATTAAATCTCAGGTTATCGAGGGATTAGTTAAGGTTAACGAAATCGAAGTTCCTGCTGCTGTTGTTGATAGCGAAATTGATGTTCTGCGCCGTCAATCTGCTCAGCGTTTCGGTGGCAATGAAAAACAAGCTTTGGAACTGCCTCGTGGACTGTTTGAAGAACAGGCTAAGCGTCGCGTTGTTGTTGGTTTGTTATTAGGCGAAGTTATCAGTAGTCATGAACTGAAAGCTGATGAAGAACGTGTTAAAGCATTAATTGAGGAAATGGCTTCTGCCTATGAAGCTCCTCAAGAAGTGATCGAATTCTATGGTAAAAACCAAGAATTGATGAATAATGTTCGTAATGTTGCTTTAGAAGAACAAGCTGTTGAAGTTCTTCTGGGTAAAGCAAAAGTTTCTGAAAAAGAAACAACTTTCAATGAGTTAATGAATCAGAATCAAATGGCATAAGTTTTAGTTTTGTCATGAGATAATGAATTTATCATCTCAGTGAAATGAACCCGCAGATTAACCTGCGGGTTTTTTTATAAATAAGAGGCAAGATTTTTCTTGAAAAAAGTGGGTTTACCCTCAGATCCTTTTTAATATTATGTATATGATTGCCAAATTTTTCAGGGGGAATTCCCCCTTGATTGGCTAACTTTGAATCATGGTCATCATCGCTTATCTCAAGTAGAATTGGTTATGAATGGCACCAACATGAATTCTATTAGGAGACGAAAATGTCATATAGCGACAAGCGGGATCAATATGCGCCTCACATGGCTTTGGTGCCGATGGTAGTTGAACAGACTGCTCGTGGAGAACGTTCATACGATATCTATTCTCGCTTATTAAAAGAGCGTATTATTTTCCTGACCGGTCAGGTTGAAGATCACATGGCAAACCTGGTTGTAGCTCAGATGTTATTTCTTGAAGCAGAGAATCCGGAAAAAGATATTTTCTTATATATCAATTCACCAGGTGGTGTGATTACTGCGGGAATGTCCATCTATGATACTATGCAGTTTATTAAACCGGATGTCAGTACTATTTGTATGGGGCAGGCATGTTCAATGGGAGCATTCTTGTTGACTGCTGGGGCAAAGGGAAAGCGTATCTGCTTGCCAAATTCCCGGGTTATGATTCATCAGCCATTAGGTGGTTTCCAGGGGCAAGCTACAGATATTGAAATTCACGCTCAGGAAATACTGAAAGTGAAATCGCGTATGAATGAGTTAATGGCAAAACATACGGGAAGACTTATTGAAGAGATCACGAAAGATACAGAACGTGATCGTTTCTTGTCAGCAGACGAAGCCGTAGAATATGGATTGGTTGATAAGATTTTCACCCATCGCGATTAATTTATTATTCCCGGAAGCTATAATATAAACATTCGTCTTACCACTTGGTAAGGCGATGACGTTCGGGGTAATAGCAGAGGTTTCCTGCTTTGCCAGACGAGTCTGGGTGAGCAGTTGATAAAGTGAGGTTGTGACTGATGACAGATAAGCGCAAAGACGGTTCAGGAAAGCTGCTGTATTGCTCTTTCTGCGGGAAAAGCCAACATGAAGTGCGAAAATTGATTGCTGGCCCGTCAGTGTATATCTGCGATGAATGTGTGGATTTATGTAACGACATCATTCGCGAAGAAATTAAAGAGCTTGTACCACATCGTGAGCGTAATGCATTACCAACGCCTCATGAAATTCGTCAGCATTTGGATGATTATGTGATCGGCCAGGAAACGGCGAAAAAAGTGTTGGCGGTTGCTGTTTATAACCATTACAAGCGGTTACGTAATGGCGATACCAGCAACGGTGTTGAGTTAGGTAAAAGTAATATCTTGCTGATTGGGCCGACAGGGAGTGGTAAAACACTATTGGCTGAAACATTGGCCCGTTATCTTGATGTTCCTTTTACTATGGCAGATGCGACTACGCTGACTGAAGCGGGATATGTGGGAGAAGACGTAGAAAACATTATTCAGAAATTACTGCAAAAATGTGACTACGATGTGCAAAAAGCTCAGCGTGGTATTGTTTACATTGATGAAATTGACAAGATTTCACGTAAATCTGATAACCCGTCAATTACTCGGGATGTTTCAGGTGAGGGTGTGCAGCAAGCGTTGCTGAAACTGATTGAAGGTACAATTGCGGCAGTTCCTCCTCAGGGAGGGCGTAAACATCCACAACAGGAATTTTTACAGGTAGATACCTCTAAAATCCTATTTGTTTGTGGTGGTGCGTTTGCGGGTCTGGATAAAGTAATTGGTCAGCGTTTAAATACCAGTACGGGTATTGGATTTGGTGCGAAAGTCAAAGGTGAGTCAGAAAAAGCGACTGAAGGCGAATTGCTTGCACAGGCTGAACCAGAAGATCTCATCAAATTTGGGCTTATCCCTGAATTTATTGGGCGGTTACCTGTTGTTGCCACGCTCAGTGAATTGAGTGAGGAAGCGTTGCTCCAGATTTTGAAAGAGCCTAAAAATGCGTTGACTAAGCAGTATCAAGCACTGTTTAACCTTGAAGGTGTTGATCTGGAATTCAGAAATGAAGCCCTGACGGCTATTGCTAAGAAAGCAATGGCTCGTAAGACTGGTGCCCGCGGTCTGCGTTCTATCGTTGAAGGCGCATTGTTGGACACTATGTATGATCTGCCATCAATGGAAAACGTTGGGAAAGTTGTTGTAGATGAATCGGTTATCAATGGTCAATCTGCGCCTTTACTGATTTACAGCAAACCGGATGCCCAGGTTTCTGGTGAATAATTGAGTCTAGGATAGGGAATTCACTAAACGAGATATTATTGAATAAAATGAGGGGATTACCCTCATTTTGTCTTTATTAAAGTATCATACTATTGAATGTCAAATTCCTGTCCCCATATATTTTATATTCTATGGAGTGAAACTCGTGAGAACCGCGTTTCACGAGATTCCCTAAAAACTGGCGAAAGCTAAACGAAGAGAGAGCTCTATGAATCTTGAGCGTTCCGAACGCATAGAAATCCCTGTATTGCCTCTGCGCGATGTGGTGGTTTACCCGCATATGGTGATCCCATTGTTTGTAGGGCGTGAGAAGTCTATTCACTGCCTAGAAGTAGCAATGGATCATGACAAACAGATCATGTTGGTTGCGCAAAAAGAAGCTTCAACTGATGAGCCAGGGGTTAATGACCTTTTCTCCGTTGGTACAGTAGCTTCTATTTTACAGATGTTAAAATTGCCTGACGGCACTGTAAAAGTGCTTGTCGAAGGGTTGAAACGTGGCCGCATTACAACTCTGACTGACAATGGCGAACATTTTTCTGCTCATGCTGAGTATCTTGACTCACCTATCGTTGATGAACGTGAGCAGGAAGTTATGATCAGGACAGCGATTAATCAGTTTGAAGGCTACATTAAGCTAAATAAGAAAATCCCGCCAGAGGTTTTGACTTCGTTACACAGTGTTGAAGATGCAGCTAAATTAGCTGATACAATTGCTGCGCATATGCCATTGAAACTTAGTGATAAACAGACTGTTTTGGAAATGTCTGATGTCGTTGAGCGTCTTGAATATCTGATGGCAATGATGGAATCAGAAATTGATTTGTTACAGGTAGAAAAGCGCATCCGTAACCGCGTGAAAAAACAAATGGAAAAAAGCCAGCGCGAGTACTACCTGAATGAGCAGATGAAAGCGATTCAAAAAGAACTGGGTGAAATGGATGATGCGCCTGATGAGTATGAAACTCTGAAGCGCAAAATTGAAGCGGCAAAAATGCCGAAAGAAGCTCGCGAAAAAGCCGAAGCTGAATTGCAAAAACTGAAAATGATGTCTCCTATGTCGGCGGAAGCGACGGTTGTCCGTAGCTACATCGATTGGATGGTGCAGGTTCCGTGGGTTGCTCGCAGTAAAGTTAAAAAAGATTTAGTTAAAGCGCAGGAAACTCTGGATACCGACCATTATGGTTTAGAGCGTGTGAAAGAGCGTATCCTTGAGTATCTGGCAGTACAAAGCCGAATTAGCAAAATTAAAGGACCGATTTTATGTCTGGTTGGTCCTCCAGGGGTGGGTAAAACCTCTTTAGGTCAGTCTATTGCACGAGCGACCGGGCGGAAATATGTGCGTATGGCATTGGGTGGGGTCCGTGACGAAGCGGAAATTCGTGGTCATCGCCGTACCTATATTGGCTCTATGCCGGGCAAATTGATTCAAAAAATGTCCAAAGTTGGAGTGAAAAATCCCCTATTTCTACTGGACGAGATTGATAAAATGTCGTCCGATATGCGTGGTGATCCAGCTTCGGCCTTATTGGAAGTTTTGGACCCAGAACAGAACGTGGCATTTAACGACCATTATCTGGAGGTCGATTATGATCTGTCAGATGTCATGTTTGTTGCAACATCCAACTCTATGAATATTCCGGCACCATTGTTGGATCGCATGGAGATTATTCGTCTTTCCGGTTATACCGAAGATGAAAAGTTAAATATTGCCAAGCGTCATTTGCTGCCTAAGCAGATTGAACGTAATGCTCTGAAAAAAAATGAATTAACTGTTGATGACAGTGCCATTATTGGCATTATCCGTTACTACACTCGTGAAGCCGGAGTGCGTAGCTTAGAGCGAGAAATTTCTAAGCTGTGCCGTAAAACGGTGAAGACATTGTTAATGGATAAAAATTTAAAACATATTGAAATCAATGCAGGTAACTTGAAAGATTATCTGGGTGTTCAACGTGTGGATTATGGCCGTGCAGATACAGAAAACCGTATTGGTCAGGTCACAGGGCTTGCATGGACTGAGGTTGGTGGTGATTTACTGACCATTGAGACCGCGTGTGTTCCAGGGAAAGGTAAACTAACCTATACCGGCTCACTCGGTGAGGTTATGCAGGAATCCATTCAGGCAGCATTAACAGTTGTTCGTGCTCGTGCTGATAAGTTGGGTATCAACGCTGATTTCTATGAGAAACGGGATATCCATGTCCATGTTCCGGAAGGTGCGACGCCAAAAGATGGCCCAAGTGCGGGTATCGCCATGTGTACAGCATTGGTCTCCTGTCTGACCGGTAATCCGGTTCGGGCAGATGTTGCTATGACGGGTGAAATCACGTTGCGTGGTTTAGTTCTGCCAATCGGTGGCTTGAAAGAGAAACTATTAGCTGCCCATCGAGGTGGAATTAAAACAGTCTTAATTCCGGAAGAGAATAAACGTGATTTGGAAGAAATTCCCCAGAATATTGTTGCAGATCTACAGATCCATCCAGTTAAACGTATTGAAGATGTTTTGGCTATTACATTGCAGGACCCTGTGTTTGGCGCGGAATTAGTGTCAGTCAAGTAGTACAAAAATAGTGAACTTTTTCAATAAGTATGAATGAAATATAGGCTGGTAAGTGAATTCAGGCTTACCAGCTTTTTTGTATTATTAATTTGGATAAACTGCTTAATAAATATTTTGTTGTCTTATGATTTCTTGCCAATATCGGAAAGGATTGATATAACGGCACTGCTATCGGGTTATCCGTTGGGATTCTGATGCGGTAGTAAAAACTATATGGGGATGATAAGAGTGAATAAATCACAACTGATCGACAAAATTGCTGCTGACTCTAATATTTCTAAAGCAGCTGCAGGGCGTGTAGTAGATGCATTCATTTCTTCTGTAACGGGTGCATTGAAGGATGGTGATGATGTTGCTCTGGTGGGATTCGGTACTTTTGCTGTTCGTGAACGTTCTGCACGTACAGGCCGTAACCCTCAAACAGGAAAAGAGCTCAAAATTGCTGCGGCTAAAGTACCTGCTTTCCGTCCAGGTAAAGGTTTGAAAGACGCTGTTAATGGGTGACACGAACCAAATATTGTTTATCAGTCCTTGTCATACCCTATGGATTTCAAGATGCATCGCGGCGGCAAGGGAGTGAATCCCCGGGAGCATAGATAACGATGTGACCGGGGTGAGTGAGTGCAGCCAACAAAGTGGCAACTTGAAAGGTAACGGGTATATATTGGTAAACATAGACTGACGAGACAGATTTGGTAAGTTAAAATAGAAGCGCATCAATTGATTGGTGCGCTCTTTTTTTCTCTTAGCGCTTGAATTAGCGTAATATGGCGTTTTCAATTTCACCAAAGCGGAGTTTTGCCTCTTTATGATGGACAACCTACGCACGGCGGCAAACAGTCCTGTGCTTAAAATCGTGCTGGCTCTCATTATCCTATCTTTTGTTTTGACGGGGGTTGGGGGCTACCTGACAAGTGGAGCTGGTAGTTATGCTGCCGAAGTGAATGGCCAGACTATCAGTCGTGCTCAATTGGAGAAGGCGTTTCAGCAAGAGAGAAACGCATTGCAAGAGCAATTGGGAGATAAATTCTCGGTGTTAGCAAGTGACGAACAAAGCATGAAGCAGATTCGTAATCAGGCTTTGGATCGTCTAATTAATAATGCATTGATTGATCAATATTCCCGTGAATTGGGTTTATCTGCTAGTGATGAGCAAGTTAAGGATTCTATCCGAAATACGTCTTACTTTCAGACAAACGGTAAATTTGATAACAACAAATATCTGGAGTTGCTCAACCGTTTCAATATGAGTCCGGATATTTTTGCTGAACAAACACGCCAGAATTTAGTTAATCAACAATTAATTATGGCTTTTTCTGGTAGTGAAATAGTATTGCCTAGTGAGGTGAAACTCAATGCTGAATTGCTTCTGCAACAGAGAACTGCTCGTATGGCTACACTGGAGCTGAAGAAAATTCAGGCGCAGCAGGAAGTAACAGATAAAGATTTGCAAGATTACTATAATTTGAATAAGAGCAGCTTTATCGCTCCTGAAGAAGTGAAAGTCAGCTATATCAAGATGGATGCTGTAGATGAAATGAATAAAGTTTCAGCTACATCCGCTGATGTTGATGCTTATTATGAGCATAATTTGAAGCGTTATACTCAACCGGAGCAGAAAAAATACAGTCTGATTCAGCTTGCAACTGAATCTGAAGCCAGAACAGTGTTTGATGAGCTAAATAAGGGTGCTGATTTTGGTAAATTAGCGACTAAAAAATCTACGGATAAGTTTTCAGCGAAAAATCATGGTGAGATCGGCTGGATGGAAGAGGATGCTCTTCCTGAAGAATTGAAACAAGCTAATTTGAAAGAAAAAGGTCAAATTTCTTCTGTGATTAAGGTTCCTAATGGCTTCGCTATTTTCCATTTGGATGATGTTAAACCTCAAATAATTAAGCCCTTACCTGAAGTTCGCTCTGAAATTGAGAAAATGGTTAAGCAGGAAAAAGCAGTAGATGCTTTCTATGCTTTGCAACAGAAGGTCAGTGATGCTGCTACCAGCGATAATGAATCTTTAGCTGCGGCTGAGGAAGTTTCAGGTATTAAGGCTGTGACGACTGATTGGTTTGATCGCAATAGTGTGCCGGCAGAGATTAATTTTGGTGCTGTCACTCATGCCATTTTTGAAGGTAATCTTGTTGATGGACAGGGGCCAACAGGGACTAATTCTGATGTTATCTCCGTTGAAGGTGATCGTGCATTTGTTCTACGTGTAGATAATTATAAGCCAGAAACAGTACAGCCCTTCGAGAAAGTTAAAAATCAGGTTACTGAACTGGTTAAACGTCAGAAAGCTGAAAAACAGCTTCAAGTCGAAAGTGAGAAATTACTGGCCGCCTTAAAAGAAGGTAAAGGTGAGCAAGCCTTGAAAGATGCAAGTATTCAATTTGGTGAATCTCAGGTTATTCAGCGCACATCTCAGGATAATGTGTTAGTTGGTGCAGTATTCGCTTTACCACTGCCAAAAGAAGGTAAGGCAGAATATGGTTTGACGAAAAATAGTTTGGATGACGTTGTGTTGATCCAGCTGGATAAAGTTACTCCAGGTGTTGTATCTGAAGAACAAATTAAAAGCATGACTGATGGCTATCAGAGTGAAATGGGTAACGCTATGCTGGAGTCTTTACTGATTAGTCTGCGTGAAAAAGCCAAAATTAAGTTAGGTCATACCGAATAAAAATTTGCGGAGAATATCGCAAATATCTTTGTAATTATCTTGTCAATAAAGGCCGCTTTCGCGGCCTTTCGCATATCTGATCTTCGTCCATTGTGCTTAAATTTATCTGTGGCAATCTTTTTTCCGTTCATAAAACATGGAGGAATTAATATGAAAAAATCGGGAATTTTATCTGTTTTGCTCGCTGGCTTGCTTTATGCGTGTGGAGGGCAATTCGCGATTGCTGCCGAGCAAGTAAAAGATAAAGTAGCTAAAGCAGCCAGTACTACCAGTCATTCTTCATCAGAAAAGCAATTACAGCAGCAGGATGCTTTGAAAGCAGAAGAAAAGGGAAAGGTGAATATTAATACTGCAAGTGCCGAAGAGTTAGCAAGAGCATTAAATGGTATTGGGGTAAAAAAAGCACAAGGAATTGTTGAGTATCGAGAAAAACATGGTGCGTTTACTGCGGTGGAACAATTACAGGAGGTTCAGGGAATAGGGCCAGTT
Source organism: Photorhabdus africana (assembly GCF_035181445.1). Classification (NCBI taxonomy): domain Bacteria; kingdom Pseudomonadati; phylum Pseudomonadota; class Gammaproteobacteria; order Enterobacterales; family Morganellaceae; genus Photorhabdus; species Photorhabdus africana. Next base: position 144,382 of record NZ_JAXBVE010000002.1, on the reverse strand, counting down.
TTTATTGAACGAAATAGAAGTAAGTTGAGTTACTAGTATAGTATCTATCATCCTCATTCATGATTTTTTTGTGAATGGGGATGTTGTGATCAAGGTTGCAAATAAATCACTTTAATTAGTGTGAATTTTTTGTTTTGCTATTGTGAAATCAACCTAGTCAGACGAGTGACTTTAACATAAAGGCAATATTATGAGTTCAATTATAAAAGTTCATGGTTATCATATAGATTTGTTTCAACATGTGAACAATGCTCGCTATTTGGAATTTTTGGAAAGTGCTCGATGGGAATGGTTGCATAAGCATTCTGTAGTGGAATGGATACAGAGAAACAATGTTGGGTTTGCAGTGGTTAACATTAATATTAATTATCGTAGTTCAGCAGTTCTTGGCGATGAATTGGAAGTGGATTGCCGACTGACGGAACTGAGAAACAGAAGTGGTGTATTTTCTCAGGAAATCATACGCAGAAGGAACAATCAACTCATTGCAGATGCTAAGACTACGTTTGTCTGGATTGATAGAAAAACACAAAGAGCATTGTCTATTGAAGGTGAATTACGTGAAATAATGGGAGCTTTGGTGAAAACAGGGCAATGAGAGGGAAAGGCTCTCATTGCCATTTGGATTAAACTAAATGTGTTTTTGCTTTCATTTCAGTCATTATTTTCTCTGGAGCATTTAGATATTGTTCTAATCCGTTAGCTCTGAGATGACAAGCTGCACATGTACCACATCCATTACCTTGAATGCCGTTGTAGCAAGTTAGTGTCTGACTACGAACAAAGTCTAAGTGCTGGTAGTAGTCGGACAATGCCCAAGTTTCCGCTTTGTTGAGCCACATCAATGGCGTTTCAAAACGGATATCACGGGCAATGCCAAGGCTTACAGCTTTGTTCAATGCCTTGACAAATTCATCCCGGCAATCAGGGTAACCGGAGAAATCAGTTTCGCATACACCAGTAATAACAGCTTCGGCTTCAACTTGGTAAGCATATATAGCAGCCAGTGTCAGGAACAAAATATTGCGGCCAGGGACAAATGTACTGGGTATGGCACTTTTTTCACTTTCACTGTGGTCGGGAACAGGGATGTTATCACGAGTCAGACTGCTGAGAGCCAGTTCATTAAGTAATGTGACATCCAGCACTTTATGTGCAACAACACCAAGAAAATGGCTGACATTACGTGCAACATCAATTTCGGCACGATGGCGCTGACCATAATCAAAAGTGACACAATGTACTTCATCATATTGATTAATTGCCTGAATCAGGCAGGTAGTGGAATCTTGTCCCCCACTGAATACAACAACAGCTCGTCTCATTATAACATCCTCATTGGAATAAAATGGTTATGTTACTTATAACCACGGAAATTGGGTAGTTGTTTGAGATAAGGTGAGATATCGCCGATGTTATTTTTTATCCAATCTGGATTGTAATAAGTATCAAGATAACGTTCACCACTGTCGCACAGTAAAGTTACTATTGCACCTTGTTCTCCACGCTCATGCATTTGGTTAGCAAGCAGGAGAGCTCCCCAGACATTGGTCCCCGTAGATGCGCCAACTTTTCTGCTTAGTAATTTTTCCAACCAGTAAATTGTTGCAATGCTGGCGCAATCGGGTATTTGGATCATGTCATCAATGACTGAGGGAATAAAAGAAGGCTCTACTCGAGGGCGGCCAATACCCTCAATCTTACTGCTATAATTGCCACGAATATCACAGCAATTTTGACGGTAATAGTCATAGAATATAGAATTTTCTGGATCGACAACAATCAATTTAGTGTTATGCCCTTGGTAACGGATATAGCGTCCTAAAGTTGCAGAAGTTCCCCCAGTACCAGCGCTCATAACGATATAATCAGGTTCAGGAAATGGTTCCATTTGCATCTGGCGGAAAATACTTTCAGCAATATTGTTGTTACCTCGCCAGTCTGTTGCTCGTTCGGCGTAAGTAAATTGATCCATATAATGACCATTTAGTTCTTTCGCTAGTCGTTCTGACTCGTCATATATTTGTGCTGAATGGTTAACAAAATGGCATTTGCCACCATAAAATTCAATTTCCTGAATTTTACGTTTCGCAGTGTATGAGGGCATAACAGCAATAAAAGGTAGCCCAAGCAGGCGGGCAAAATAGGCTTCGGATACAGCAGTACTACCCGATGAGGATTCAATAACCGGGGTACCTTCCTTTATCCAACCATTACTCAGTGCGTAAAGGAATAAAGAACGAGCAAGCCTATGTTTCAGACTGCCGGTTGGATGGGTGCTTTCATCTTTTAGATATAAATGGATACCTGGAAAAACTGGCAAATTAAGGCGGATAAGATGAGTGTCAGAGCTGCGTTGATGGTCTGCTTGAATCTCTCTGATTGCCTTGGTGGCCCAACTGTGTGACATTAATTATTAACTCTATAATTTAAAAATAATTGGCAGCGGGTAGATTAACTTGATACTGGGAGAAATAGATTGTTATTTTTCTTAATATGTGGTTTCTTTATGGAAAATTTTTCTATAAGAGGTAGCTATGTTGGATAAAACAGACCGCAAGTTACTTAAGTTACTACAGAAAGATTGTAGTCTGTCTCTGAATGCATTGGCGGAAGCTGTTAATCTTACCTCTACTCCTTGTTGGAAACGGCTAAAACGACTTGAAGATGAAGGCTATATCGTTGGCAAAGTTGCGTTGCTTGATAGCGAAAAATTAGGATTAGGGCTGACAGTGATTGTTATGATCAGAACTCAGCAGCATAGCAGTGGTTGGTATGAGCAATTTGTTGCATTTATAAAGCAAATGCCAGAAGTCTTGGCTTTTTATCGTATGGCTGGTGAATGTGATTATTTAATGCACGTAGAAGTTGTGGATATGAAAAGTTATGATCTTTTCTACAAGCGTATGGTTAATGGTGTTCCAGGGTTGATTGATGTGACATCGAGTTTTGCAATGGAAAAAATCAAATACACTACAGCATTACCGATACCAGATTAACCAATTATTAATTTATTGCGTTAATTCAATTATTCTGAGTGTCGTTCAACATTTCTACTATCTATTTCATTTCGGGATATACACGTGTGAGATTGTTTTCTCAATTAAGTTGGTACTTCCGTAGCGAGTGGCGTCGCTATCTTGGGGCAGTGACTCTGCTTATTATTATCTCTATTCTATTACTCATTCCTCCATATCTGGTGGGGGTAATTGTTGATGGAATCAGTACTGCATCTATGTCATTTTACCAATTGATGGTGTGGATTAGTGTTATGCTGGTTATTGCATTGATTGTCTATATCTTGCGTTATATATGGCGTTTATGGTTGTTTGGGGCGTCATATCAATTAGCCGTTAAATTACGAAATAATTTTTACCAGCAACTTAGCCGACAAAACCCTGAATTTTATTTGCGTCACCGCACCGGGGATTTAATGGCTCGTGCTACTAATGATGTGGATCGTGTGGTGTTTGCTGCGGGTGAAGGTGTACTTACGTTAGTTGATTCGCTAGTTATGGGCTGTGCAGTGCTAATTATGATGAGTATACAAATTAGTTGGCAATTAACTTTACTGTCTCTGTTACCTATGCCGATTATGGCAATCATTATTAAACGATATGGTGATCAACTTCATCATCGCTTCAAATCTGCACAAGGCGCATTTTCTGCTCTGAATAACCAGGCTCAAGAAAGTCTAACCAGTATTCGTATGATTAAGGCGTTTGGACTTGAAGATCTGCAATCAAATCAGTTTGAACAAGTTGCAGTGGAAGCCGGACGTAAGAATATGTATGTTGCTAGGGTGGATGCTCGATTTGATCCGACAATTTTTATTGCTATCGGTATGTCAAATTTACTAGCTATTGGTGGTGGTGGTTGGATGGTGTTAAATGGTGTTTTAACACTGGGTGAGCTCACTAGTTTTGTGATGTACCTTGGCTTGATGATTTGGCCAATGTTGGCACTGGCATGGATGTTTAATATCGTTGAACGGGGAAGTGCCGCTTATAGTCGTATCCGTAGCTTGTTGCAGGAGCCTCCGGTCATTAAGGATGGTGTTGGCAATTTGTTGCCTGATCGCGGTATTCTGGATGTGAATATCAAAGCGTTTAATTATCCGCAAAGTAACAAAACTGTCCTCAGTCAAATTAATTTCCAGTTATTACCTGGACAGTTATTAGGGATCTGTGGTTCAACTGGTTCAGGTAAGAGCACACTACTTGCGCTGATACAGCGACAGTTTGATGTGACTGATGGAGAAATTCTTTTTCAGTCGCTCAAAATTGCAGATATCAGGTTAGATGAATGGCGAGCACGATTTGCTGTTGTCAATCAAATTCCCTTTTTATTTTCAGATACCGTTGCCAGGAATATCGCTTTGGGACGTCCTGATGCAACACAGGAGCAGATTGAAGAAGTTGCCCGCCTTGCCAATGTCCATGAAGATATTCTTCGTTTACCTGAGGGGTATCAGACAGAAGTAGGCGAGCGTGGGGTAATGCTTTCTGGTGGGCAAAAGCAGCGTATTTCCATTGCAAGAGCATTACTTTTAGATGCCGAAATTCTGATTCTGGATGACGCTTTATCTGCGGTTGATGGGCAAACTGAATACAATATCCTACAAAATCTCAGTCAGTGGAGGCAACAACGGACGGTTATTATTAGTGCCCACCGCCTGTCTGCATTAACTGATGCGGATAATATCCTGGTGATGCAGCAAGGTTCTGTTATACATCAGGGACGGCATCCGCAACTGGCAGAGCAGCCGGGATGGTATCGTGATATGTATTATTATCAGCAACTTGAAGCAGAATTGGATGATGAGGAAACAGCAGAAGGGGATAAAGATGACTAAAGTTCGTCAATTGTGGCCGTCTCTGAAGCGTCTGCTGGTTTATGGAAAAAATTATCGTAAACCGTTGGGGCTAGCTGTACTCATGTTATGGGGAGCTGCAATTGCGGAAGTCAGTGGCCCAGTCCTCATTAGTTACTTTATCGATAATATGGTTGCAACGGGTAATATGCCTATTAGAGTGGTTATCGGGCTAGCTATAACCTTTATTGTTCTGCAACTGATTACGGCTGCATTACACTATTTTCAGGCTTTACTGTTCAATCAAGTGTCAGTCGATGTGGTTCAGCAGCTTCGTACTGATGTGATGAATGCAGCATTGCGCCAGCCTCTGAGTGCTTTTGATAATCAACCGGTAGGGCAGTTGATTTCCCGTGTAACGAATGACACCGAAGTCATTAAAGATCTTTATGTCAATGTAGTTCCTGCGGTATTTCGCAGCATGGCATTGATTGGTGCGATGCTGATTGCCATGTTTATATTGGAATGGCGCATGGCGTTGATTGCAATTCTTATTTTTCCTGTCGTATTGATTGTTATGGCAATATATCAGCATTTTAGTACACCCATTGTCCGTCGAGTACGCAGTTATTTGGCTGATATTAATGATGAGTTTAATGAAGTCATTAATGGAATGAGTGTTGTTCAGCAGTTCCGGCAGCAGGCGCGTTTTGGTGAACGTATGTTGTTAACCAATCGGGCTCATTATCAGGCGAGAGTGCAAGCATTGAGATTAGATGGGCTTTTGTTACGCCCATTACTGAGTTTGCTATCTGTTATGGTATTGTGCGGTCTTATCGTGTTGTTTGGAATTAGTGGGCCAGGGGTGATTGGTGTCGGGGTATTGTATGCTTTTATTAATTATTTGGGGCGGTTGAATGAACCTCTTATTGAGCTGACATCTCAGCAATCGATTTTGCAACAAGCTGTCGTTTCTGGCGAGAGAATATTTGAATTAATGGATAGCCCTCAACAAGGTTATGGTATGGATAGTCAGCCACTGTCCAGTGGTCGAATTGATATAGAAAATGTCAGTTTTTCCTACCGGCATGGAAAAATAGTTTTGCAAGATATTAACTTACAAGTTCCGGCTCATGGTTTTGTTGCTTTGGTTGGTCATACCGGCAGTGGTAAAAGTACGCTGGCAAATTTGCTGATGGGGTATTACCCGTGGCAGAGAGGGGAAATTTATCTTGATGGCCGACCTATATCATCTTTGTCTCATTCGGTATTACGCAATGGTGTGGCAATAGTTCAGCAGGACCCGGTTGTTCTTGCGGACTCTTTCTTTGACAATATTACGCTTGGTCGGAATATTTCAGAAGAGAAGGTTTGGCAAGTACTGGAAACTGTTCAATTAGCTGAGTTAGTACGTACATTGCCTGATGGACTTCATACTATCTTAGGCGAGCAGGGTAATACGTTGTCGGCCGGTCAAAAACAATTGCTTGCTATGGCGAGAGTGTTGGTGCAAACGCCACAAATTTTGATCCTTGATGAAGCGACTGCAAATATTGATTCTGGTACGGAACAGGCGGTACAACAGGCCTTGAGATTGATTCGTCAACAAACAACGTTGATCGTGATTGCTCATCGTCTGTCTACCATTGTGGAGGCTGATACTATTCTGGTGCTGCATCGTGGTGCAGTTGTTGAACAGGGGTGTCATCAACAATTATTTGTGAGTCGTGGGCGTTATTATCAGATGTATCAGTTGCAACAAGTAGGTGAGACGCTAAATGAATGTGCCACAATTTCTGAGAAAGAGGTGCTAGTTTAATCAGATTTGCACTGATTTGGTGCACTTAAGGGAGAGTATATTCGTTGCTCTCCTCCCTTCTTACTTCTTCATAATTTTTATTCTCTTTATTATTTGATTTTTATATATTTTTAGTTTCTGGCACACCCCTTGCTATATCCTTATTGCAAACATAATAGCCGGATGGAAGGAGGATATATGAAGCTCATTACGACAATTATAAAACCATTCAAATTGGAGGATATTCGGGAAGTTCTCTCTGGTCTTGGTGTTCAGGGGTTGACCATAACAGAGGTAAAAGGATTTGGACGTCAGAAAGGACATGCGGAGCTTTACCGTGGAGCTGAATATAGTGTCAATTTTTTACCTAAGATAAGGATAGATATTGCCGTAGCAGATGAATTAGTTGAAGAGGTAATTCATGCTATTCAGCAATCAGCTTTCACTGGAAAAGTTGGCGACGGTAAAATCTTTGTCACCGAATTACAACAGGCTATTCGTATTAGAACAGGAGAAACTAACGATGCGGCACTGTAACTCACTGATAAATAAGATAAATATGAAGAGGCAATTCTCAGTGGTTGCCAGTGTTGTGGCCGGTTGTGTGCCATCATTATCTCAGGCAGCGGAAGGCGTTGCCGATAAAGCTGATAATGCTTTTATGATGATTTGTACAGTGCTTGTTCTGTTTATGACCATTCCGGGAATTGCTCTGTTTTATGGTGGATTGCTACGGAGTAAAAATGTTTTATCGTTAATGGCTCAGGTCATGGTGAGCTTTGCTTTAGTATGTGTGTTATGGGTGATTTATGGTTACAGCTTGGCTTTTGAGCCAGGGAATGGTTTTTTCGGTGGTTTTAGTCAAGTGATGCTAAAGAATTTGGCATTCACTGACTTAAGTGGCAATTTTTATCAGCTAATTCATGTGGCATTTCAGGGCTCTTTCGCTTGTATCACAGTTGCTTTGATTATTGGTGCGTTAGGGGAGCGTATTCGCTTTCCGGCGTTGTTAGTTTTTAGTGTGCTGTGGCTGACATTTTCTTACTTGCCTATGGCGCACATGGTTTGGGGTGGTGGTGTGCTTTCACAAGATGGAGCATTGGATTTTGCTGGTGGTACGGTTGTTCATATTAATGCTGCTGTAGCTGGATTGGTTGGTGCTTACTTACTGGGAAAACGTACTGGCTTTGGGAAAGAAGCATTTAAACCACATAACTTGCCGATGGTCTTCACGGGCACTGCTGTGCTCTATATTGGTTGGTTTGGTTTCAATGCTGGTTCTGCTAGTGCTGCTAATGAGATAGCTGCTCTAGCATTTTTAAATACCATTGTGGCGACTGCCGCCGCTATCCTGTCATGGGTTTTTGCAGAATGGCTTTTCCGTAATAAACCGTCTCTTTTAGGGGCATGTTCAGGCTGTATTGCTGGGTTGGTTGGTATTACACCTGCGGCGGGAATGGTTGGTGTTGGTGGTGCATTAATCATTGGTCTGATCGCGGGTTTTACCGGTCTTTGGGGGGTGGTAGCGTTAAAACGGTGGTTACGTGTTGACGATGTGTGTGATGTATTCGGCATACACGGCGTATGTGGGATCGTAGGTTGCCTCCTGACAGGGGTTTTTACGGCTAAATCTTTGGGAGGGATCGGCTATGCAGAAGGTATAACCATGTTGGAGCAAGTTGGTATTCAGGCTTTTAGTATACTGGTTTGTGTGATTTGGTCAGTCGTGGTTGCCTTTATTGCTTTTAAAATAGCAGATCTGTTGGTAGGACTGCGGGTTACGGTTGAAATTGAAAGGGAAGGGTTGGATATTAATTCTCACGGAGAGAGTGCTTATAATTAAGTTGTAATATTAAAAGGGCAGCAATAAGGCCATAAAATGTAATGTTGGTTTCTTACTGCCTATCCCAATAGGGCTATTTTATTTGTCCTTCTTTGCCATAAAGAGCGAACCTGGGCAGTGCTCAAAATCCTCACGTACTACGTGTACGCTCCGGTTTTTCCGCGCTGTCCGTGTTCTCTGTTCATTTATAAGTACGGCCTGCAACAATTACGCCTATTGAGATAGGCTCTTAGTTTGCTGCCTTATTCATTTATCTATTGCGTTTCCTAATCAGACCTTCCTGTACAGTGGAAGCAACAAGTATCCCTTCACGGTTATAAATCTGTCCCCGAACAAAACCACGGGCACCGGAAGCTGATGGACTATCTACAGCATATAGCAGCCAGTCGTCTAGTCTAAACGGGCGGTGGAACCACATAGAATGGTCAATTGTTGCTATCTGAATATTTTTCTCAAGGAACCCGACACCATGTGGCTGTAATGCTGTTGGCAGAAAGTTAAAATCGGAGGCATAGCCAAGTAGATATTGATGAATAAAAGGATTATCAGGCATATTGCCGTTACTGCGGAACCAAACATAGCGTATAGGCTCTTCTGGTGGATAATTGAATGGACTGTAATATTTTACGGGCCTCATTTCTAACGGGCGGGGGAAAAGAAGCGTATTCTGCATCTTCTGTGGCAGTAGATGCGACACTTTTTTCGCGATTTCATCCTGAGAAATAAGTTCTTCTGGATAGGGTACATCTGGCATTATATTTTGGTGTTCAAAACTTTCTTCGTGACTTTGAAATGAGGCAGTCATATAAAAGATAGGCTTACCATTCTGAATTGCACTAACTCGCCGGGCACTAAAACTTCCTCCATCACGTAAAATCTCAACGTCATAGACGATAGGTTTGTGACTGTCACCGGGGCGTAAGAAATAGCTATGGAAAGAGTTGCCCATTCGGTCATCGACAACGGTTTGTTTGGCAGCATACAGTGCCTGACCAATCACTTGTCCTCCGAAAACCTGAGGAAAACCGAGATCTTCGCTTTGCCCTCGGTAAATACCTTCCTCAATTTTTTCCAATTTCATCAAATTTATCAGATTCTGTAATGACTTGCTCATAATATGCCTTTGTTTTCTATTAGGTTATCGAGAGTACAAGGGATGATTATTGTCTCATTAATAGATGATTAATAACTAACTAAATTGTAAATGTTTTAAGTCCTGACAGTAGTGCAATAAAGAATGTGAGATTTATTGGCGTTTTATGTTCAAATTTTTAATCTATAATTCAAATGATTTAGATTTAATGATTTGATATTTCAATTTATTTTAATATTTATATAGATTAGTTAATAATGGAGGAATGTGTATGAAATTATGGCAGTTCCCCGCTGGCGTATTACTAGCGGTTGCTTTGGTCGGGTGTAATGCCAAAGGTGCTGAGGTAGTAGATACTCAGGTGGAAGAGATTGAAAATCCAATGAAACGGTCTTTTGTTGAGGGTAATATTAATATACTACAGCGTATAGCATTGCCAGCAGATGCTGTTCTGACAGTGGCGTTATCTGATGTATCTTTGGCTGATGCACCTTCAGTTACTCTGTCTCAGAAGGTAGAGCGTTTAGGTGGGAAACAATCACCTTTCCATTTTGTTTTGCCTTATCAGCCAAACAAAATTAAGCCGAATGCACGCATTGTTGTTAGGGCTTCTGTTTCGCTGCATAGCCGCTTGATGTTTGTTACAGATACAGCATATGAAGTGATTAATAATGGGAAGACTAAAGATGTCGAAATTACGTTGAAAGCTGTTAGATAATGCATTTCCTTATTGTATTGATTTGCAATGTGCAATAAATCAGCATTCGGGCCTGCTTGTCTTGCTATTTAAGTAGGTATGAATGATAATGGCACCGCTTTAGAGTTAAAGCAACACGTCACAATGGGGGCTCTGTTGGTTCTCCCGCAACGCTAACTTGTTAACTTGGTCAGGTCCGGAAGGAAGCAGCCATAGCAGGGGATGTGTGTGCCGGGATGTCGCTGGCAGAGCCCTCGCCAATTTCATTGGTAAACCTAACAAGCCGATAGCACTTTACCGGCTCGGATCACTCTCTATCTGATAAAGACTATTTTAGCGAACATATTTCCATACTGAAGGTGGAATCCTATCATACAGTTTATTCATGGTCAGCTCAGCTAGGCGGTGATCCGCAGCAGAGTAGAATAGTTCAAGTTCATCTCCTGAAAGTTCATATTTGTTCTTTTCAATCACACGTTCCAGTGTATCAATCGTGGTGCATTTTCTTAAACGCATCAGATAATCAGTTTTAGTCATAATCGCCTTTCTTATTTAACATATATAAAAAATTATTGAGGGAAATATTCAATCAAATTTTGCTCAAGGAGCAATTTAAATCCTGTAACAGGACGCTGGTTAAGCGTTCATTAGTTTTTTCACCATTCCATAAGTTTAGAAACGCTAATCTTAATTTGTTTCCAAATGAAGTATAAGTATATGTATTATCAATACATTTATCAATTCAAGTGAGAAGGCTGAAATCATCAGAATATTTTATTTTAAAGTACCAAACGAAAGTTGATATGTATTCAATCTATTTGTTTAGCTGTAAATTATCCTGAGGTGTAAAAACTATTTCCACAACCAGTCTCATCTCTGTGTACTCTGCACTAGAAGTGCTTCTTGCCTTAGATGTTCACATAAGCATTCTAATTCATCAATATTATGTCATCTTGAGTGAATATTCATCCATGCTATGTTGATCTTGCTGTATATGCCAATACTTAATTTTTTTTGAGTTAAACGCTAAGCATATACACGTATTATAAAATTTTTTTCGAGAGATTATTATTATGTATCTATAATCGTTCTTTGGGATTATTTATCTTTTCTACAGATGACTCTGATTCGCTTCTCGTAAATCAGAATCAGCTCTTAACAAAAATTCATACCTTAACTCAATAAACTATAAATAGCGGCTAGTATGTGTGAGTTAATATGTAGGTTTATATAAAACAGTATTACCCTCAGATACCAGTAACGGCAGATTATAGCCTGATGGCTACAATAATCAATGAATATAACATCATTATTACATAAGTCACTATGTGCTGGTATTGTTTTTTGTCATTTAGTGTAAAAAAAGATAAAGTAATTTTTATCCGACAACTTTCATATTAATTTTATTAAAGTTACTAATGCTTGGATTTTTAAAGCTATTTTATACTCATAAGTGGTGATTATAATTAAATTTAAACGAAATTACTTAAATATTAAGCGGATAGATTAATGATCAGAATCTTGTCAGATGAAAGCAACGATTATATTTAAGAAGGCCGATTTGACGGCCTTCTGGTTATTGTTGGTAGCATTTAGTGAGATTCTGATGCGGGTTCAATCTCCTCCGCTTTCTTACTGAAACGTCGTCTTATAACCACGAAGAACACTGGCACGAAAAAGATAGCTAGCGAGGTTGCTGCAATCATTCCGCCTAATACCCCAGTACCCACTGCGTTTTGAGAGCCGGATCCTGCACCATTACTCAATACTAGGGGGATAACACCTAACATAAATGCTAGTGATGTCATTAGGATTGGGCGAAGACGCATTCTTACCGCATCTAGCGTAGCTTCTATCAACCCCTTGCCCTCTTTTTCCATCAAGTCCTTGGCGAATTCAACGATGAGTATTGCGTTCTTAGCTGACAAACCGATAGTGGTCAACAATCCAACTTTAAAGTAAACATCGTTATCCAAACCGCGGAATGTTGTTGCTAACAAGGCTCCAACGATACCTAATGGTACTACTAGCATAACTGAGAATGGAATTGACCAGCTTTCATACAGTGCAGCCAGACAGAGGAATACCACTATCAATGATAATGCATATAGAGCTGGGGCTTGATTACCAGACAATCGTTCCTGATAGGACATACCTGTCCAGTCGAAACCGATTCCATTTGGTAGCTTAGATGCCAACTCTTCCATTAGGGCCATTGCATCACCGGTACTTTTACCCGGAGCGGCTTCACCCAGAATTTCCATTGATGGTAAACCGTTGTAACGTTCCAGACGTGGTGAACCGTAGGTCCAGGGTTCTTTGGACGTATCTGTAAAGGCAGAGAATGGAACCATTTCACCCTGTTTGTTACGGACATACAGCTTGTAGATGTCACTTGGCAACATACGATAAGGTGCTTCCGACTGAACGTAAACTTTTTTGACACGACCGCGATCAATAAAGTCGTTCACATAGTTACTACCAAACATCGTGCTGAGTGTTGAGTTAATATCAGCGATGGAAACACCGAGAGCTTCAGCTTTTTCCTGATCAATTCTGAGCCGATATTGAGGGGTATCTTCCTGACCGTTAGGACGAACACCTACTAACATATCTGGATGCTGTTGTATCATGCCAAGTAATTGGTTACGGGCTTCTGTCAGTTTGTCATGTCCAAGGTTTGCTTTATCAATTAATTCAAAATCAAAGCCAGTTGCTGAACCTAACTCTACAATTGCCGGGATGTTAAACGCAAAAACCATACCTTCTTTGATTTTCTGGAAGTGAGCACTAGCCCTGGCAACAATAGCAGGTACTTTGTTTTCGGCGCCCGGACGTTCACCCCAGTCTTTCAGGCTTATAAATCCCAACCCAGTGTTTTGACCTTGCCCACTAAAACCAAAGCCACTGACAGTAAATACAGAAACCACACGATCTTTTTCTTCTGTATTGAAGTAATCGCTTACTTTATCTAGAACTTTTTCTGTTTGTTCCTGTGTCGCCCCCGCAGGTAATTGAACCATTGTCAGCAATACTCCCTGATCTTCTTCAGGAAGAAAAGAGGATGGTAAACGTGTGAACATGAGGGCCATACCCGCCACCAGGAATACATAAATTACCAGATAACGGCCTGTATTGCGTAGAATGCGACCAATGCTGTCAGTATAGTGGTGGGTACTTTTGTCAAATATGCGGTTGAACCAGCCAAAGACGCCGGTCTGTTTACCGTGGCTACCTTTGGCGATGGGTTTCAACATAGTGGCACATAGAGCTGGTGTCAGGATTAAGGCTACCAGCACAGACAATACCATTGCAGATACGATAGTGATCGAGAATTGACGATAAATTGCACCGGTTGAACCGCCGAAGAAGGCCATTGGGATAAATACAGCAGACAGCACCATTGCAATACCAACTAAGGCGCTTTGGATTTGTCCCATTGATTTCCTGGTTGCTTCTTTTGGCGATAGACCTTCTTCCTGCATAACACGTTCAACATTTTCTACAACAACAATGGCATCGTCTACCAGTAAGCCAATGGCAAGAACCATAGCAAACATGGTTAATGTATTTATTGAATAGCCAAATGTAGCGAGTATTGCAAATGTTCCTAAGAGTACGACTGGAACTGCAATGGTTGGAATGAGTGTTGCGCGGAAATTTTGGAGAAATAGGTACATTACCACGAACACCAGCATAATTGCTTCAATCAGTGTTTTTACCACTTCGTTAATAGAGATTTTAACGAATGGTGTGGTGTCATATGGATAGACGATTTTCAGCCCGTGAGGGAAGAAAGGTTCCATATTTTTTAGCGCTTCTTTTACTGCTTTGGATGTATCCAAAGCGTTAGCGCCTGTCGCTAGTTTGACACCGATACCCGCAGCAGGTTTACCGTTATAGCGGGCAATGATGTTGTAGCTTTGTGCACCTAGTTCCACCTTTGCTACATCTTTCAGACGGACCTGAGAACCGTCAGTATTGACGCGCAAGAGAATATTACTGAACTCTTCCGGTGAAGTTAGACGTGTTTGAGCAATGATCGACGCATTCAGGCGTTGACCTGGAACCGGAGGGGTTCCCCCTAATTGACCGGCGGCTATTTGGTTATTTTGCGCTTTGATTGCATTTATTACATCCAAAGTCGTCATCTTGTAGTTAACGAGCTTGTCAGGATTTAACCAGATACGCATGGCATACTGGTTACCGAAAAGCATTGTATCACCTACACCGGTTACGCGACTTAAAGGGTCCTTGACAGTTGCACCAACGTAGTCAGAGATATCGTCCTGTGACATAGAACCATCTTCAGAGATGAATCCGGCAACCATCAAGAAAGAGGTAGTGGACTTATCTACACGTATACCTTGCTGTTGCACTTCTTGTGGTAACAAAGGCATAGCGAGTTGTAGCTTGTTTTGTACTTGTACCTGTGCAATATCGGGATCAGTACCGGCCTCAAAGGTTAGTGTGATATTCATGTTTCCAGCAGAATCACTGTCGGAAGACATATAAACCAGGTTATCGATACCATTCATGTTTTGTTCGATAACCTGAGTCACTGTGTTTTGCACAGTGGTGGCATCTGCGCCGGGATAAGTTGCAGAGATAGAAATCGCCGGTGGTGCAATAGTAGGGTATTGCGCTACGGGTAATTTCATAATTGCCAACAGCCCAGCCAGCATGGTGATAATTGCGATTACCCATGCAAAGATTGGCCGATCTATAAAAAACTTAGGCATGAATCACTGACTCCTATGACTCCTAAATTAAGACTTTTTCGCAGGTTCAGCTTGGTTCGCAGCAGATTTTGCATTTAAGTCTACTTCTTCTGCTTTAACCGGGATGCCGGGTTTAATTTTTTGCAAACCAGTAACGATGACCCGATCACCTGCTTTCAGACCGGAAGCTACTAGCCATTTATCACCAATAGCTTGGTTGGCAGTGATAATGCGCGGTTCGACTTTTTCGTCTGCACCAACCACCATGACAGTAGCTTCACCACGAGGTGTACGGGTAACTCCTTGCTGAGGAACCAGTATTGAATCCTGGCGAATACCTTCTTCCAGTTTTGCACGAACAAACATGCCTGGAAGTAGCTCTTCATGTGGGTTAGGGAATATTGCACGGATAGTGATAGAGCCCGTTGTTTCATCTACAGTAATATCAGAGAATTCTAAGTAACCTGTTTCACTGTAGTTTTTACCATTTTCCATAATCAGGTGAACTTTAGCTTTATTGTCCCCTTTCTGCACAATACCTTTGGCGATTTCATTTTTAAGACGCAGATAATCATCGCTTGACTGAGTGACATCCACATAAATTGGATCCAGTTGTTGAACAGTTGTCAGTGCTGTTGGTTGACCAACAGAAACTAGAGCACCTTCAGTTATCGTAGATTTGCCGGAACGACCACTAATCGGTGCTGTAACTTTGGTATATGCCAAATTGATACGGTTGGTTTCTACGGTCGCTTTTGCTGCCTGTACTATAGCATTCGCTTGTGCATAGTCGGCGCTGGCTTTATCAAATTCCTGTTGACTAACATAGTTTGTCCCTAACAGGGATTTATATCGGTTCACTGTCAAGCGTGTGATCTCTGCATGAGCCTGAGCTTTTGCCAAATCAGCTTTAGCACTGTCATAGTCAGCCTGGTAAGTTGCTGGATCTATCTGATATAAAGAAGTGCCTGCTTTTACATCGCTACCTTCTTTATAATTTCGTTTCAGAATTATACCACTTACTTGTGGACGAACTTCTGCAATGCGGAAGGCTGATGTTCGGCCTGGAAGTTCCGTCGTGACCATCAGAGGTTCAGTTTTCAGCGTCACGATACCGACTTCAGGAGCCTGTTGGTTCCCAGCAACTTGCTGAGAGTCTTTGTCGTTACATCCTGAAAGAGCTAAGCTGCCTGAGAGTACCAGTATTGTAGCCAGAGGCAAAACTCCCCTGTTTATTCGCATAAGTAAACCTCAATATTTTTAGATGTTGACCCTTCAATCCGTAAAACCATTACTCCATTAATAACAGCATGCTATAATACAAACATACGTGAATGTATGTAAATCCATTTTAGGTTAAAAATAGAGTATATGGCACGAAAAACTAAACAACAGGCTGAGGAGACCCGGCAACAGATTATAGACGCAGCTATAAAAGAATTTTCTGAGCGCGGTGTCTCGGCTACTTCACTGACAGATATTGCCACAACGGCTGGGGTAACCCGTGGGGCAATTTACTGGCACTTTAAAAATAAAGTAGACCTGTTTTCCGAAGCCTGTAGAATAACAGATTCTAAGATTGACGAATTAGAAAAAGAGTATCAAGCAAAATATCCTAATAATCCACTCCTGATTTTAAGAACTTTAATCATCCATATCCTGACGTCGGTCGTTGATGATCCGAAAAACCGGCTATTAATGGAGATTTTTTTCCACAAATGTGAGTTTGTTGGTGAAATGTCTGCCTTGGTGGAAGTTCGTCAGGAACTGTGTGTTGCAGACTATGTTCGTATTGAAGAGTCACTTTCTGGTTGTATTACATCAGGCCAGCTTCCTTATAATCTTCATCTGCGGCGAGCGGCTATCATGTTAAGAGGATTGATAACGGGCTTGTTGGAAAATTGGTTATTTGCACCAGATAGTTTTGATATTCAGAAAGAAGCGGAGTCGTTAGTGGATGGTTTTATCGATATGCTTAAATATAGTGAGCATATGAAAATTGCTGAAAAATGAAGAACCAGAATAATAGAGGTAAATTCTATTTTGGTAATTGCTAACAATGTGGCTAATGGCCAAAAGTCATTATCTTATGCTCTTTGCTTATCTGCTGCTATATAAGAGATTAGACTGAGAAACCAAGCTGAAATTATTTCTAATATCAGATACTGCTGCCTTGGAACTGATTGATAACGCTGAAATCAGTGCATTGATTGAATTTTCCCTATGGATTTTGCAGGCAGACACCGTGCTAAATGGGGGAAGTGTTAAGTTGCTGGCCACAATTGTTAAGGGATAACCATCTATGCTGGAAATACGAAATGTAACGTACGCCTATGGCGAGCGAGTGATATTGAAAGAATTAAATTTGCAGCTAAAGGAAAAACGAATTGCCATCATAGGTAGCAACGGTTGTGGTAAAAGTACATTTGCACGTCTTCTTAATGGATTATTGGTACCGAAAAGTGGTGATGTTTTGGTGGATGGTTTGAACACCAGAACGGAGGGTAAAGCGATCCGGCGTAAGGTTGGTTTCGTATTTCAGAATCCTGACAATCAGATCGTGTTTCCGGTTGTTGAAGAAGATTTGGCTTTTGGAATGAAAAATCTTGGTTTTTCCAAGGACACGATTCGACAAAGAACTCAAGAGGCGCTTTCACGCTATGATTTACTTCAATTTAGGGAGCATCCAGCCCATCTTTTAAGTGGTGGTCAGAAACAACTCCTTGCGATTTCCGGTGTTCTGGTGATGGAGCCCGATTATATTATTTTCGATGAGCCTACAACCTTGCTGGATTTACGAAACAAGCGCCGTGTTGCCGCAGCAATTGATAACTTATCTCAAACTGTAATTGTAGTGTCTCATGACCTTGATTTTTTGGCGGGATTTGATCGTGTTCTGGTTTTTGATGATGGTCGCGTCGTGATTGATGATATCCCCTCTATTGCTATTCCTGAATACGTAAGGATGATGTTATGAGCCTGTCTGGATATAATCCTGGTTCATCATTTGTGCATCGAGTTAGCCCTGGGCTCAAAATTATTTCTTTGCTCATTCTGGGAACATTGCTTTTCGTTGTTCCACGTATCGATCTTTCTGCTGCGGCATTGGCGGGAATCGTACTTTTATACTTGTTAGCCAAAATCTCATTAAAAACTGCTTGGATGCAATTACGGTCGGCGTTATGGATCTTAGCGCTTATTTTTATAGTCCAATTGTTTCTACACCACTGGACCACAGGTGTACTTGTGGTAGTTCGTCTTGTCTCTCTTTTATTGCTGGCCTCGCTGGTCACTCTCACTACTCGCTCTTCTGATATGATCGACGCATTGGAAAAGGGGCTTGTGTGGTTGTACTATTTTGGCATCAATCCTGGAAAAGTGAGCTTGGCTTTATCGCTTGCTTTGCGGTTTATCCCTGTTCTGGCGTCAATTACAGAAGAAGTACGGGAGGCGCAGAAAGCAAGAGGCCTCGATAAGAGTGTCATTGCAATTGCAGTTCCTGTTATTGTGCGAATGCTCAAAATGGCAGACGATATTTCGGCTGCTATTGAAGCGAGGTCCTATGATCCAGAATTTGGCAGAAATAAATCAAGCAGCAAGTAAATCAGAGGTTGTGGCTTTATCGAAAAGAAAGGGGGATTAAATGTCTACAAAAGATATTGTTTATATAGCACTATTTGCCTCTCTAACCGTAGCACTGGGTTTATTTCCGCCACTGACACTTCCCGTTGTAGGCGTTCCGATAACAGCTCAGTCAATGGGAGCAATGCTTGCTGGTGCCATTATTGGTGCGAAACGGGGTGGATTAGCATTGTTGCTCTTTTGTGTGTTTATTTCCGTTGGATTACCGGTAATGTCTGGAGGGCGGGGAGGATTGAGTGTATTTCTCAGCCCAAGTGGTGGCTTTATTTTGGCATGGCCGATTGCCGCTTTTGTTATTGGCTATTTATATGAGAAAAATCTTGCAAAACTAAATACCTTTAAAGAAGCTGTATTTCTTGTCTTTGGTGGAATTATGGTTGTTTATGTAATTGGTATCCCGTGGATTGCCGTATTTGCTAATATCAGTACCTGGCAAGCAGCCGTAGGTTCAATTGGGTTCATACCGGGAGATATTATCAAAATCGTACTGGTTATTTTGATTGCGAAAATGGTTCGTCGTGCTTACCCCACTCTTGAGCCGCGTTCTTAAGCGTCATTGTGCCTATTGTGACGTTTCTCCTGAGATAATTGTTACAATAAATACAATGATGGTAGAGAATGATGGTAGAGTAAGAAAAAGCAATCTTAATATTCAGGTCGCAAATGTTTCGCTGAGATGTATTACGACCATAAAATCAGCTTCTTCTCATTTAATACACCGATGAAGGAGCCTGTTGCAATGCGATTGCCACTTGCAGGCAGGACAATATGAGGGTTAGTTGTGTTGAAAATAACGACTGAACCAACTCTAGGTCGAAAAGTGAAAGATTCGCAATCAACTAATAGAGAACTGTCATACGGCTTGTATGTTTTATCAACCACAGTACTCTTGAATGGTTGATTATAGATCACGGTTTCTCCTCCCTGAGAGGGAGATAAAATATAGAGGTTCCAAGCAAGCTGAGTCGATATATCTCCGATGATTAAATTCCCTTTCGCAAAAGTGGGTGCGTAATCTACATGTAGATCTGAGCCACCGGAGATAATTCGGACGATACCGGCAAAATAGGGGCCGAACCCCGGCTCTTCTGCGACTGAAATGCTGAAATTTGTATCGTGATTGATGTATCGCATGAACCGATCAACTGGATCAAAAGCTTGATTGATAATTTGGATGCGATCTTGTTCAGCTACGCTAACTTGAGAAAAATATTGCTCTTTTGGTCTATCACGATAATGAGCGAGTGTATTTCCCAAATAAAACCCCGGCCTTCCGAATTCATAGGGTTTTGCCTTTATGCTCAGTATTGCAGACGAAAGTTGTTCTGTTTCTTCTGTCGTTGCAAAATCATCTATCATCGCAGCTGGAATCTTGTTATCTATGATTGCCTGCAAGCTTTCTGATGATAATTTGACAAGCTCGTTTGATACCCACTGTGACGACATAATAGTCGACTCCTAGCCGATTTTCTTTATATTAGAAAAATTGATCTATTGATGGTCAGTATTAATCATATAGCATTGGTTGTATAAAAATTCAACATTTGATCACATTCAGGAACGCAACAATGACAATATCTCTGAGAGGTCATCACCTTTTGTGTATTCTTACCTACGCTGGCAACGGATATTCCACTGGTTTTGTTGAAAATTACAATAGGATTATTCCTCGAATTCGGGACGAGGATATCTTGATTGTGGCAGGGCCGGATGACATATGTATTCCTTTGCTTGGAGAAGATGAACTTCATTGTTTTGGCAAGAGTGTTGTTACCCGGGATAGTCGAGCTTTGGAAGCAGTTAGCGCTCTTATGGGCCGACCAATTGAGATAGGTCATACGTTGAGGCTTGATGAGAACTATTTAAAACAGGCGCGATGGGCTTTCAATCGTGGGATCATAAGATCTGCTTGTATAGGCTGTGAATGGGAACCACTTTGCACTCGAATTGCTGCGGATGATTATTCTTCAACGTTTCTTAAACGAAATAGTGGAAAGAGCGAGTGACGATATAAAGCCGTTTGAAATTTAGCAAAGGCTAATATTGATATGAATGTATGATCACATACTTAAGACAAACGTGAATCTTTTATAGTATCGATCAAGATATCTATTAAGGTGTTTGAAGCAAATCGTTCAATACTCTTTCGTCGATTGTGATTGCTCCGCCAATTTTGCTTGATAGTCGTGTTTGACTATTTCCAGTGCGGCGAGTGCGATTTCAGGAGCGATTTCATTGCATTCCAGTAAATAGATCAGATCAACAGCAAGTTGAACTTCGGGTGGTGCGTGTTCGACTGACATAAAACATTCCTCATCTGAATCGTTAATCCATGTTCTCTTTGTATTCGATTGATTTTTCAATTCGCGTCAGAGATTGACGGCAACGAGCTAGTCTTCCGGCTAATGCCGCGATTTCTTTCTGTATTTTTTGTTGATGACTAAGTGTAGTTTGTTGATTCAATTTTAGCTCTCTATCATTGATCATTGCGAGCAGACGACGTTCATAATCCTGATGTTCAGCCAGTTTGTGATACAGGTCAGTAGCTTGTTGTTTATGTTCAAATCGGCTCTCTTTTTTTCTTAATGACTGGGTAGACAATTCACGCCTTAATGCTTCTATTTGGGCAACTAAGCGTTCAGTCAGAAATGCGACCTGTTCGGTTCGGTGATCTTGCACACACTCTTTGAGTTGTTTCATGTTGTGCCTGACTTCTTGTAGATAACCACGGAGTTTATCGCTGTGTCGGTTAAATAAAGCCTGATCAAACCGGGCAGTAGAGAATGGTGTGTCTGCTAATGGTGCTATCTCTTCCGCCAGTATATCGACCTGTTTTTCGAGTAAATTTAATAACGGCTGCGTATTCATTTATACCTTAAAATGGTTATGCCTTGCGAAGCGGAATTAATCTGGGACGACAAAAAGTAGGCTGGTGCGTGTTCATTAGTTGCTTTTTTCTATCAGTTTGAATAGATTTTAGCACCTTCGTGTTCTACTCATTGGCACCGATTATGACCGCAAATGCGCAGCAACTGCAATTTATTAAAGACAGTATTGAAACTATTCCTGATTATCCAAAACCGGGGGTTCTTTTTCGTGATATTACCACTTTACTGGATAACCCTCTTGCCTACCAGGCAACAATTGATCTTCTGGTAGAGCGATATCAGGGCAAAGGCATCACAAAAATAGTTGGCACTGAAGCTCGCGGTTTTCTGTTTGGAGCCCCGGTTGCATTACGCCTTGGTGTTGGTTTTATTCCTGTTCGTAAAGCGGGCAAACTACCTCGGGAAACATTGAGTGAAACGTACAATCTGGAGTATGGCACTGATACGTTGGAAATGCATAAGGATAGCGTAAGAGAAAACGATAAGGTGCTGGTTATTGATGATTTGCTGGCAACGGGTGGTACGGTTGAAGCCACTGTTCGTTTAATCCGTCGTTTAGGTGGTGAGGTTTCTGAAGCGGCTTTTATTATTGGTTTGCTTGGCTTAGGTGGTGTTGAGCGTCTGCAAAGACAAGGTGTAAGTAGTTTTACTCTACTTGAATTCCCAGATCATTAATCTGCTTATTTTCGTATTACTAACATATCGGCCTCGCTGTCTATAGTGAGGCTGTGTTAGCATGGTGCTCAACTGTATTCGATTTCCCCGGTATCAATGAGCTATCAGGTACTTGCCCGTAAGTGGCGCCCACAAATATTTTCTGATGTAATTGGTCAGGAATATATCCTGACCGCGTTAGCTAATGGTCTTGCCCATGGCCGGCTTCATCACGCCTATTTATTTTCTGGCACGAGAGGTGTCGGGAAAACAACGATCGCCCGTTTGTTTGCTAAGGGGCTAAATTGTGAAACAGGTATTACTGATAAGCCTTGTGGTAAATGTGTTAATTGCCTTGAAATTGAACAGGGGCGATTTGTCGATTTAATTGAAATTGATGCGGCTTCCCGTACTAAAGTTGAAGATACGCGTGAATTGCTAGATAACGTGCAATATGCTCCGGCTCGTGGGCGTTTTAAAGTCTACCTGATTGATGAAGTACATATGCTTTCTCGCCACAGTTTCAATGCATTATTGAAAACGTTGGAGGAGCCACCTGAGCATGTGAAATTTCTACTAGCAACGACTGATCCGCAAAAATTGCCAGTGACTATTCTTTCCCGTTGTTTGCAATTCCATCTCAAATCGCTGGATATAGGTCAAATAAGCGATCAGCTTGAGCGTATTCTTAAAGCTGAACATATAGAGAGCGATAACCGCGCTCGTCAACTATTGGCTCGTGCTGCTGATGGTAGCATGCGTGATGCTTTGAGTCTGACCGATCAGGCTATTGCTATCGGACAAGGCTTGGTGACAACTGAAATAGTCAGCTTGATGCTAGGAACGTTAGATGATGAACAGCCATTATCAATCATTGAAGCATTGATTCGAGCTGACGGTCAGCAGGTTATGGCATTGGTGGAACAAGTCGCTTCACGGGGGGCTGATTGGGAGGATTTGCTCGTAGAAATTCTTGCATTGCTGCATCGTATTGCAATGCTCCAATTGTTACCTTCTCAGCCAGAGAGCGATTCTTCATCAATTGAAGGCCGTTTGCGGATAGTGGCAAAAGCTGTTTCACCGGAAGATTTGCAACTTTATTATCAAACTTTGCTGATTGGTCGTAGGGACTTGCCGTATGCACCGGAGCGCAGGATGGGTGTTGAAATGGCTCTGTTCAGAGCTTTGGCATTTCATCCGAAAACAGTTATTGAAGAGGCTGCGGCACCGGTGGTACATCCTGCGGTTATACCATCAGTTACAGCACAGCCGAAACATAGTGATCAGGGAGATGTGCCACCGGCTAATGATATTAATGAACCGGCACCATTGGATAGAGCTTCTCAGTCGGAACCCCAGATACCTCAGGCGCTTGCATCAAGCCCAACCGCGCAGTTGCTGAAAGCAAGGAATGTGTTATCCCGACAGCAAGAGCAAACGCCAACAAAAAAGCCTGAATCGGCTATGCCTGTTAAGATGAAGTCAGCAACTTCAGCATTGGAACGGCTTGCCGCAGTGTCAGGACAGCGACCTCAGTCATCAATAGATAAAAAACAGGAAAACAAACCTGAGAAAAAAGAAGCTTACCGTTGGCGTGCCAAGAATATTGAGGAGAAAACAGAAACTCATGCGGCCACACCAAAGGCTTTAAGAACAGCTTTGGAACATGAAAAAACACCAGAGCTGGCAGAGAAATTAACGGAAGAATCTAAACAGAGAGATGCATGGGCCGCAGAAGTTGGTAAACTTAAAATTCCTAAACTGGTGCAGCAATTGGCATTAAATGCATTCAAAGAGCAGATTAGTGCAAATAATATCCGTTTACACTTGCGTTCGAGCCAGCGCCACCTTAATTCTGCTTTCGCACAAAAGTCATTAGCGGGGGCTTTAAGCGAGTTGTACGGCGTAACGGTTGAATTCAGTATTATTGAAGATGATAATCCTGCGGAGAAAACCCCGCTGGAGTGGCGACAAGCCATTTATGAAGAGAAATTGGCACAAGCTCGCCAATCAATTATTGCGGATAAAACTATTCAAACATTGCGGCAGGTATTTGATGCTGAATTGGATGAAGAGAGTATCCGACCGGTTTAACCATGCTGCAATCTGTACCTTGTTGTACGATGTAGCCATAGCGAAGAGAGAAATCTATGTTTGGTAAAGGTGGTTTGGGCAATTTGATGAAACAGGCCCAGCAAATGCAGGACAAAATGCAGAAAATGCAAGAAGAGATCGCCAATCTGGAAGTGACGGGGGAATCGGGAGCCGGTCTGGTTAAAGTGACTATCAATGGTGCTCATAATTGCCGTCGTGTTGAGATCGATCCAAGCTTGATGGAAGATGACAAAGAGATGTTGGAAGACCTGATTGCTGCTGCATTCAATGACGCAGCCCGTCGTATTGAAGAAACTCAGAAAGAGAAAATGGCGGGCATTTCCAGTGGGATGCAATTGCCACCAGGCTTTAAGATGCCATTCTGATGCAAACCAGTCCTCTCCTTGAATCCTTGATGGAAGCATTACGCTGTTTACCAGGGGTTGGCCCTAAGTCTGCACAGCGGATGGCTTTTCATCTGCTACAGCGTAATCGCAGTGGTGGAATGCGTTTGGCCCAGGCATTGACCAGAGCAATGTCAGAAATTGGACACTGCAAATATTGCCGGACTTTTACCGAACAGGAACAGTGCACAATTTGTGCTAATCCACGCCGTCAACAAAATGGTCAAATCTGTGTGGTTGAAAGCCCTGCGGATATTCATGCTATTGAACAAACCGGGCAGTTTGCCGGGCGTTACTTTGTATTGATGGGGCATTTATCCCCATTAGATGGCATTGGTCCAATGGATATTGGTTTAGATCGTCTTGAGGATCGTCTCGCCACGGAAGAGATTTCAGAGGTGATTCTGGCGACTAATCCGACAGTGGAGGGAGAGGCCACTGCCAATTATATCGCAGAGATATGCGTTCAGTATGGTGTAACAGCAAGCCGTATTGCTCATGGTGTGCCAGTTGGTGGTGAACTTGAGATGGTAGATGGTACGACATTGTCCCATTCACTTGCTGGTCGGCAGAAGATTACTTATTGATTTTACGTTAATGTTTTACGGTTTTATTTAGGTTGGAAAGGAATGGTGTTGTAACCCTGTGTAAATCAAATCGTAAAGGCTTTGAAGCGCTACATTTATGTGGCGCGTGTCTCTTAGTCCATTGTGCTATGATCAAAAGTGACTTCATAATTCTTTTGGATAATCAAACTTGAAATTCAACTTATTTATCCCCATCTGCATATTATCGTCTGATTTTGTCTGTCTGAACTGGATTTAGATTGAGGTAATAAATGAGTATGAAAGGTCAGGAAACCCGTGGATTTCAGTCTGAAGTAAAACAACTTCTGCAATTAATGATCCATTCACTCTATTCCAATAAAGAGATTTTCCTTCGTGAGCTAATCTCAAACGCTTCCGATGCTGCTGACAAATTACGTTTCCGCGCATTATCTGTTCCAAAACTTTATGAAAATGATGGTGAACTACGCGTTCGTCTTTCTTTTGATAAAGAGAAGAGAAGCATTACGATTAGTGATAATGGCATTGGTATGACTCGTGATGAAGTTATCGATAATCTTGGAACAATCGCTAAATCAGGAACAAAAGCTTTTCTGGAATCTATTGGTTCAGATCAGGCTAAAGATAGCCAGTTAATTGGTCAGTTTGGTGTTGGGTTTTACTCTGCATTTATTGTGTCTGATAAAGTTACTGTACGTACTCGTGCTGCTGGCGCTTCAATTGATCAGGGCGTATTCTGGGAATCTGCTGGTGAAGGCGATTACACGATTGCCGATATCGAAAAAGAAACCCGTGGTACAGAGATCACTCTTCATTTACGTGAAGGAGAAGATGAATTCCTGAATGACTGGCGTTTGCGTTCTGTTATCAGTAAATACTCTGACCATATTGCCTTGCCGGTTGAAATTGAAACCAAAAATAAGAGCGAAGAAGAGGGTGAAGAGGATACAGTAACTTGGGAGAAGATTAATAAAGCTCAAGCTTTGTGGACTCGTGGTAAATCTGAAATTACAGATGAAGAGTACAAAGAGTTCTACAAACATATTTCTCATGATTTTACTGATCCGCTGATTTGGAGCCATAACCGCGTAGAAGGTAAACAGGAATATACTAGCATGCTCTATATTCCATCTCAGGCTCCGTGGGATATGTGGAATCGTGAGCATAAGCATGGGCTGAAATTGTATGTCCAGCGTGTGTTTATTATGGATGATGCGGAACAGTTTATGCCGAACTATTTACGCTTTGTCCGTGGCTTGATTGACTCCAACGACTTGCCGCTGAACGTTTCCCGTGAAATTTTACAAGATAATTCTATTACGCGTAATTTACGTAATGCATTGACCAAACGTGCATTACAGATGCTGGATAAACTGGCGAAAGATGATGCGGAAAAGTACCAGCAATTCTGGCAACAGTTTGGTCTGGTAATGAAAGAAGGTCCGGCAGAGGATAGTACCAACAAAGAAGCTATCGCTAAATTGCTGCGTTTTGCTTCTACTCATAATGACAGCTCGGCACAAACAGTTTCTCTGGAAGAGTATGTTAGTAGAATGACGGAAGGTCAGGATAAGATTTACTACATCACCGCAGACAGTTATGCTGCGGCGAAAAACAGTCCTCATCTGGAGTTGTTCCGTAAGAAAGGTATTGAAGTTCTGTTACTGTCAGAGCGCATTGATGAATGGATGATGGGATACCTCACTGATTTTGATGGTAAAAAATTCCAGTCAGTCAGTAAAGCCGATGAATCCCTGGATAAACTGGCAGATGAAAACAAAGCCGAACAGGAAGAAATTGAAAAGCAATTGGAGCCGTTTGTTGAGCGTGTAAAAACATTGCTTGGTGATCGAGTAAAAGAGGTTAAATTGACTCACCGTCTGACTGATACTCCAGCAATTGTCACAACAAATGTGGATGAAATGAGCACACAGATGGCGAAATTGTTTGCTGCGGCTGGTCAACAAGTGCCGGACGTTAAGTACAATTTTGAACTGAATCCTGATCATCAGTTGGTAAAACTGGCTGCTGATATCAGTGATGAAGTTCAATTCGCGGATTGGATTGAACTGTTGCTTGATCAGGCATTGTTTGCTGAGCGTGGCACGCTGGAAGACCCAAATCAGTTTATTCGCCGTATGAATCAGCTATTGTTGTCTGAGAAAGCTTGATTTAATCATTTTTTGGTGACGATTGGGAACCACGCCTCTGATAATGAGATGGGGCGTGGTTTATTTTTACAGAAAAATATCCGAAATCGTTTACCTGTTTCCTTGAGCGAACCCCATGCTAAATGGTATGGTGACTCGGTTTCTCAAAATATAAAAACTAACTAGCAAGGGGATTTACGCAATGCGTATCATTCTGCTGGGCGCTCCGGGCGCCGGTAAAGGGACTCAGGCGCAATTTATCGTGGAGAAATATGGGATCCCTCAAATTTCTACTGGCGATATGTTGCGTACTGCGGTTAAGGCTGGCACAGAATTGGGTTTAAAAGCAAAAGCGCTGATGGATCATGGTAAGCTGGTTACTGATGAATTGGTTATTGCTTTGGTCAAAGAGCGCATCAAACAAGATGACTGCCGCAATGGTTTCTTGTTGGATGGGTTCCCCCGTACTATTCCCCAAGCTGATGCAATGAAAGAAGCGGATATTAATGTTGATTATGTCTTGGAATTCGATGTTCCCGATGAACTCATTATTGAACGTATCATTGGGCGCCGTATACATGCGCCATCTGGCCGTGTTTATCACATCAAATTTAATCCACCGGTAGTGGAAAACAAGGATGATGTTACGGGTGAAGAGTTGACTGTTCGTAAAGACGATCACGAAGATATTGTGAGTAAACGTTTAGTTGAATACCATCAACAGACGGCACCTTTAGTATCCTACTATCAAAAAGAAGCAGAGGCAGATTATACCAAATATTTTAGAATTGATGGTACTCGTAAGGTATCTGAGATTAGTGAAGAATTATCTAAAATTTTGGATTAATCAACCTAAATGATTCTTAGAAGGCGACTAATAAGTCGCCTTATCCTATATTATTTATTTATTGTATCAGGTAAATTAGTCGATTTTTCCTCATTGTTTTCGTAGATAAACATGATTTTCATCTGTATTTTATTATGCTAGGGTTTGCACTAGCGAAACAATGAAGGATCGACATAATGAACAACGGTAAATTTGGTGTTTTATTAGTTAATCTTGGCACTCCTGATAAACCGACAACTGCGGCTATAAGACGTTATTTAGCTGAGTTTCTTAGCGATAAAAGAGTCATAGATTTATCTCGATTTATCTGGAAGCCAATATTATATGGTTTTGTTTTGCCTTTCCGCTCTTCACGTGTAGCAAAGTTATACCAGAAAATTTGGACTGATGAAGGTTCTCCTCTGTTAGTATATGGCCGTCGGCAACAGAAATTACTGGCAGAAAGAGTTGCTGGCATCCCTGTTGAACTGGGAATGAATTACGG
This sequence comes from Photorhabdus africana, assembly GCF_035181445.1. Taxonomy (NCBI): domain Bacteria; kingdom Pseudomonadati; phylum Pseudomonadota; class Gammaproteobacteria; order Enterobacterales; family Morganellaceae; genus Photorhabdus; species Photorhabdus africana. The sequence continues at coordinate 115,688 of NZ_JAXBVE010000002.1, read as the reverse complement.
TTCTCCATCTCTTGAACAAGCGATTGACAACTTACTTAAGCAGAATGTTGAGCAGCTGATTGTTTTACCACTTTATCCCCAATATTCTGGTTCCTCATCTGCGGCTGTATTTGATGGTGTCAGTCTGGTATTGCAAAAATACCGCACTATTCCTGGGATTCACTTTATTCGTAGTTATGCTGATCATCCGGCTTATATTTCTGCACTGAAAGAAACTATTGAACAGAGTTTCGATAAGCATGGTCAACCAGACAGATTATTGCTTTCCTATCATGGCATTCCGCAGCGTTTTGTTGATACGGGTGATATTTATGCTGAGCAGTGTAAGTTAACAACACGATTGCTAAAGCAAGCAATTAATTATCCGGCAGAGCAGGTAATGATGGCTTATCAATCACGTTTTGGCCGTGAGCAATGGCTGACACCATACGTAGATCAAACGATGAAAACGCTACCTAATCAGGGAATAAAACATATTCAGGTACTTTGCCCTGGTTTTTCGTCTGATTGCCTGGAAACGCTGGAAGAGATAAAACAGCTAAATAAAGAGATGTTTCTTAATGCTGGTGGGGAAAAATTTGAATATATTCCGGCGCTTAACGACAATGCTAGTCATATTTTACTACTTGAAGAGTTGGTCAACGGGTTTGTCAGAAATAGGGATGAATAGTGATAGGATTAATCTATCATTAGGGTTCATTGGCTTTTTAAGGTATATTGCTACACGGATGCTAGCCTGGTGGAACTGCCATACTTGTTTCAGAGTAAATGGGAATTAACCTATAGGCTCGCTCAGTGGGATGATGTTTTGTATATCAATTAGTAACAGCATATTTGGATTTGGATATAAATAATGAGTAATAAACCGATTAAAGGCACTAATTTCAGTGAAGAATATTTTAATTATTACAATTCAAAACAAGATGATGAAATTGATTTGTTTGAGTTATTCTCTGTTTTATTTCAATCAAAGTTATTGATTATTACTGTTACCATCCTTTTTGCTGTTATTGGTTTTGTAGCAGCATCTTTGATGCCACAAAAGTGGAGTAGTTCGGCTTCTATTGTTAAGCCTCAACTTGAAGAAATACAACCACTTAAAGATATCCTGACTAAGTTAGAGGTTTTAAATTTACAACCATCAGTAACTTCATCGTCACTGTATAATAATTTTTTAAATAATTTTAATTCACGGGTTTTGCGTGAAGAATATCTGGTTAATACAGAATATTTTAAAAATCTGGTGGCTGAATCAGGTGATCATTCACCACTTGTAAAAAGAAAACTTATTGAAAAGATTGTGAATGATAATATTTCATCTTCTTCAAAAGCGGAAAAAGATGATGAAAATGGTGAAACTAAATTGACTTTCAGTGCTGGAACCGCAGAAGATGCATATAATCTGTTAAATGGCTATATTGACTATGTGTCGTCTGTTGTCCATGAACAGGTGAAGAGTGAATTAAGTGATATGGTAAAACAGAAGCTTAGTTACTCTGAAGGTTTGTATAACGTTGATTTAAACCGTGTGAATAATATACAGGAAGCTAATGTTGAGCGATTGAAACATGCATTATCTATCGCTAATTCGGCAGGAATTAAAAAGCCTATTTCCAGTGAAGGAGCAATGATCAAAGACGATCCAGATTATTCCATTGCTTTGGGGGCTGATGCATTACAACGTAAGTTGCAGATTACAGAGGAGATAAAAGATCCCACTTTGATTGATGCTGACTTACGTAACCGTTTGTTCTATATAAAAGAGCTGAAAGCACTTAAAGTAGATAAAGTTAACTTCCAACCATTTAGATATATGCAGGCTCCTTATGAGCCGACAGCGAAAGATTCACCGAAGCGTCTACTTATCTTAATAGGCAGTGCTTTCCTTGGGCTGATCTTGGCGGTGGTGTCTGTTCTAATTCGTCATATGGTACGTAGTCGTCAGCAAGCGGCTTAAGTTTTCCTTGGCAGTAAATGTCGTAGTGACATTTGCTGCCTGTCCGTTTTTATTGTGCTAATATGCTGCACCTTTTGGCGTTATAGCATCAATCAAAAATGAAATTCCCTGGTAAACGTAAATCAAAACACTATTTTCCCGTCAGTCTGCGTGATCCTTTACTCCAGCCAATTAAAGAGATGATGGATGGTGAGAATAACCGAGCTTATATCGTTGGTATCGATCAGACATTAGTGGATATTGAGGCGAAAGTAGATGAAGATTTTATCCAGCGCTATAACCTCAGCCAAGGGCATTCATTAGTTATTGAAGATGATGTAGCTGAAACCCTGTATAAAGAACTTACTGATAATAATCTTATTAGCCACGAATTTGCTGGTGGCACTATTGGTAATACTTTACATAATTATTCAGTTCTTGCCGATGATCGTTCCGTCTTACTGGGCACTATGTGTAGTAATATTCAGATTGGCAGTTATGCTTACCGCTACTTATGTAACACGTCTAGCCGTACTGATCTGAACTATTTACAGGGAGTGAGCGGGGCAATTGGTCGCTGTTTTACGTTAGTAACGGAAAATGGTGAGCGGACTTTTGCCATCAGTCCTGGGCAAATGAATCAACTTAAACCGGAAAGTATTCCTGAGAAGATTATTGCTGAAGCTTCTGCTTTGGTATTAACTGCTTACTTGATTCGTTGTAAACCGGGAGAACCAATGCCAGAAGCAACCATGAAAGCTATCGAATATGCGAAAAAGCATAGTGTACCTGTGGTTCTGACGCTAGGGACGAAATATGTTATTGCTGATGATCCACAATGGTGGCGTGATTTTCTGGTTGAGAATATTTCTGTTTTGGCAATGAATGAAGATGAAGCTTATGAGCTTACTGGTTTCAGTGATCCACTATTGGCTTCGGATATGGCGCTAGATTGGGTCGATTTAGTTTTGTGTACCGCAGGTCCGGCTGGACTATATATGGCAGGTTATACGGAAAAAGATTATATGCGCCAGACAACCCATCCATTGTTACCGGGTGCTATTGCTGAATTTAACCGTTATGAGTTCAGCCGTGCTATGCGTAAATCTGATTGCCAAATCCCGGTGAAAGTTTATTCCCATATTGAACCTTATATGGGGGGGCCAGAAAAAATCATGAATACTAATGGGGCAGGTGATGGTGCTTTATCTGCTTTGCTGCATGATATAACGGCCAACAATCACCACAGAATGAATGTGCCTAATTCCAGTAAACATATCCGTACTTATCTAACATATTCATCACTTGCTCAGGTATGTAAATATGCCAACAGAGTTAGCTATCAGGTATTGAGTCAGCATTCCCCACGATTAAGCCGTGGTTTACCCGAAAAAGAAGATAGTTTGGAAGAATCTTACTGGGAACGGTAATTTTAAAATTTCGGCACCGTATAAATTAATAAGGTGCCGAAATTTAGCTATAAAATCATTTATTAAGATTGTAAATGATAGTTAGATTTTATTTTATTAACAGCAATGATTTTTCATCGAATTTATAAAAAGCAAAGTATTTTATTATTATTTATATATCTGTTTAAATAAATGAAAATAATATTCAAAAATATCCTAGAATAGAATATTTATATCACTCAGATAGCAATAATATGCAAATAAAATTTTCTATTTATTTTTTATATTTAACTTATATTATTGTTTTTTATATAAAAATTTCGCGTATCGGCACATTTCTAATAGAGCTATACCCTATGGATTTCAAGATGCATCGCGACGGCAAGGGAATGAATCCCCGGGAGCATAGATAACTATGTGACCGGGGTGAGAGAGTGCAGCCAACAAAGAAGCAACTTGAAAGATAACGGGTATAGATACCGCTAAAATCACCCATCCTATTCATACTGATTTGATTATTTACCTAATTTTTCTATTTATTATAATAGGGATTAGCTAAAGGAAGAATTTGGACTAAAATCACAATTTTTAAAAATCTTGGAACTGATTTTTCAATTGTTGATTTTACTAATTATAATCAAGATGATTGGTTAGAGAATACTCCTTTATTAGTAATATACTGAAATGATACTAGCTGTATATTGAAATGATATTCTTTATATATTGAAATGATATCTGCTATATATAGAAATGATATTAGTTATATATGGATTGGGGCTGCTATATTCTAGAAATAGTCATTGGGCTGATACGGAGTTTCATATTTTTGTATAGTATTGATATGTGGATTAGTATTTTTTGATACTAATTCCGATAGCGAAGTTTTAGCTATGATTGATAACTTAGAAGGATCATTTAGCGAAATAGTTTTTGTTTGCTATAATTATTTGAATTTGTGGCCTATATTAGGACAGGTTTTGTGTATCTTTTATTATTGAATTGGAGTTATTGAAATTATTAATATTTGAAGAAAAGACGAAGCTAATAGCTATTATACCCAATGGATTTCAAGATGCATCGCGGCGGCAAGGGAGCGAATCTCCGGGAGCATAGCAAACTATGTGACCGGGGTGAGCGAGTGCAGCCAACAAAGAGGCGACTTGAAGGATAACGGGTATAAGTGAAAGTAATGGTATTTAATGATCGTAACTTATTATTGTTAATTTAAAGAGAGGAAGGAGAATGATGAAATTTTTTATTAAAAATTTCCTATTATATTTAAAGTAATTAATTATTATGTATAACAGCCACTGAGGATACTATGAATAGTTACTACGATTATATAAGAATTGCCAGTATGGTGAGTATGGTCTTAATTATGCCGGGACCGACAAATACTCTTTTGGTATCATCTGGATATTCACATGGTTTTATTAGTACACTCAGGCTGATATTAGCTGAGGCATTGGGTTATATAACAGCAATTAGTTTGTGGGGGTTATTTTTATCTACAGTCTCTTATGCTTTCGTATGGGCACTGGTCGTCTTAAAGATGTGTGCTTCGACATACATTGCTTATCTGGCTTTTAAAGTTTGGCATTTCTCATTAGACAAGAACGTAGCAAAAATCCATTTTATCACGGTATTATTTGCCACATTGCTGAATCCTAAGGCTTTTGTGTTTGCTACATATATATTTCCTCTTACTGCATTTACTTTGTGGTCAGAATACATTCCATGCATGACGGTTTTTGTTTGTGCGTTATTACCCGTTTCCCTGATTTGGGTGGGAGTCGGGAAAATGTTATATGTAGGAAAGTTGGGAAAAGGAATTTTAAAACCCGATTTGTTTTATCGTTTTGCTTCTTTAGTGTTATGTGTTTTCTCTGTTTCAATGTTTTACACGTCAATGAAAGGTGTTTTATATCTTTGACGTAATCGGATGTTCGATATTGCGACCTCCCGACTGATTGGCTTTTTCATTAATAGTCTTATTAAGCTAATAGTGGTTGAAGGTAGCCTGGATTGTATGGAGTTTCCTTAATTGTAGCTGGGTAAATACCATGATCATGTTAAGCAACGCAAAAAATTCAATACATGGTATTTACCCGCTATGAATAAAAAAATATTTACCTCAATGAGTTGCTGAATCTTGTTTTGAATGGGATAAGGATTAATTGATAATCCGATTGATTTTTGTTGTACAGAATTGAGTAAAGCGGATACTTTAACTGAAAGTTTTGTTCCCTCTGAGCCGTTCTTATCACTGATACTTAAGTGATAAGAACGGCTCATGATCCCTACTTGGTAAGGAATAGGGAATGATTTCATCAGCAGTCTCTTTCCTCAAAGTGATGGCGAAAAAGGCGATGCTGGAGGGGGTTCAATCGAATAGCTTTGCTCACTGTTGGCGAATACAGTTGCCATTGTTTTAGCAATTTCATATTCGCCAATAATGACGTGGCTAGCTCCACGCTCTGTGATATAGGTAACTTCATCGTCATAGTCGGCTCGGACGATAATATTAATATCCGGGCGGGCTTCTCTTGCGCTGGCGACAATTTCACCCGCTTCATAGCCATTAGGAATTGTTAGTAATAGGGCGTGAGCGCAATCCAAGCGTGCCAGTGACATAATATCTTTGCTGGCGGCGTTACCCATGACGGCACTGATACCTTGTTCACCAAGTTCTTCAAATTTGGCTCTGGTGTTTTCAATAACAACCAGAGGGACCTCTTTTTCCTGCAAGCGTTGGCATAACAAACTGCCTATACGCCCGTAGCCGACAACAATAGTGTGACCACAGATATCAACAGGAATTTGCGTCTCTTCTTCCAGCGTTTCTTCCAGCAACTGTTCCTCAATAGTTTCTGTTTTTTCCAGATAGCGATCCAACAAGCTAAAAAGAACCGGGTTTAGCATGATAGAAACAATTGCGCCAGCCAGAACAAGGTTACGGGCATTGCCATCAAGCAGGCCGAGTGCAACTCCAAGACCGGCCAGAATAAAGGCAAATTCACCAATTTGTGCCAGACTGACTGAAATCGTCAATGCGGTGCGGCGTGAGTGGCCGAACATTTTTACGAGTAACATTGCAGCGGCGGACTTACCAATAATAATGATTGCCAACGTTGCCAGTATCGATAGAGGCTGCTGAATGAGGACCATTGGGTCGAACAGCATGCCAACAGAAACGAAGAACAATACGGCGAAAGCATCTCTGAGTGGCAGTGTATCTTGGGCGGCACGGTGGCTTAGTTCTGATTCGTTTAGTACCATACCGGCGAAGAACGCCCCTAGTGCGAATGAGGCATCAAACAGAGCAACGGCACCGTAGGCGACACCCAAGGCGATAACCAGCACGGCAAGGGTAAATAGTTCCCTGGAGCCGGTACTGGCGGTTTTTGCCAGTACCCACGGGATTAGACGGCGGCCGACAACAATCATTAGCAGGATAAAAGCGATAACTTTGCCGACTGTCATGGCAAGTTCCATAATTAGCTGCCCGATATTGGCTTCCTTATTACCAAGAATACCGGCAGCCGCGGGCAGTAATACCAGAGTCAGCACCATCGCCAGATCTTCGACAATCAGCCAGCCGATAGCTATTTGACCTCGTTGGCTATCGATCAGTTGGCGCTCTTCTAGCGCTCGTAACAGAACAACGGTACTGGCGGTTGATAGACAGAGACCAAAGACGATACCGCTAAATAATTCCCAATCCAGTATTGCTGATAGCCCTACTCCGAGTAGTGTCGCGACCAGTATTTGTGCGATAGCACCGGGGATAGCAATGGATTTTACGGCTAGCAGATCTTTGAGTGAAAAATGCAGTCCAACACCAAACATCAATAAGATGACGCCAATTTCTGCCAGTTCGGGGGCCAGTGATGCATCAGCGACAAAACCAGGAGTGAAAGGACCAGCGAGTACTCCCGCAGTAAGGTAACCAACCAGCGGTGAGATTTTCAGGCGTTGTGCCAGCATACCAAGCAAATAAGCGATAAAGAACCCGCCAACGAGAGTGGTGATAAGTGGTGTCGAGTGCTCCATTAAGACTCCTTCTTGCTGAGGCTAGTAAATAGCATAGTGAAGAGGTAGGTGTAACTGTATTTTATAGATAATTCGAGGTAAATTCGCTAAAAAAATGAATAAAACATCAAAAAATATAGATTGAAAGGATTAAATTACCCGTAACAGGTATTTGTGTTGCTCTATTTGAATATTTATTAGGTAAATAAGCACTATTCCCACATAAAAAATAACTTTTATGTGGGGTTGCATGGTGATTTTCCTAGTTCTTATCTTCTATATTAGGTAATAAAGCGGTAAATATGCCAAGTAACGGCAGAAAAGCACAAATCTGATAAACCAGTTCAATACTTGTTCTGTCCGCAATATCACCAAGTACCGCTGCGCCAATACCTCCCATCCCAAAAGCCAGCCCGAAAAACAGGCCGGATACCATCCCGGTTTTACCTGGAATAAGTTCCTGAGCGTATACCAGGATTGCAGAGAACGCAGATGCCAGAACCACACCAATAATCACTGATAGAATACTTGTCCAGTACAGAGAAGCGTAAGGCAGAGCTAATGTAAAAGGTGCAACTCCAAGGATAGATATCCAGATAACATACTTTCTGCCGATCCTGTCACCAAGCGGTCCACCAATAATGGTTCCTGCTGCAACTGCGAATAAAAAAATAAACAGATGAAACTGGGCGCTTTGTACGGAAATGCCAAATTTTTGTATTAAGTAAAAAGTATAATAGCTACTGATGCTGGTGAGATAAAAATATTTGGAAAATATTAAAATTAGCAAAATAACCAAGGAACCTATCACGGTTTTTCTTGATAAAACTTTAATGGCTGGGCCAGTTTTAGCTTGATTTTTCTTGATGTAATTCTGAGTGTTATACCATTTACTGATCTGTAACAGCACGATGATACCCAGTAATGCCGCCAGAGAGAACCAGCCAACGTTGCCTCTGCCATAAGGAGCAATAAACAGAGCGGCTAGCAAAGGCCCAAGGGAGCTGCCAAAATTACCGCCGACTTGAAAAAGAGATTGAGCGAGTCCGTGGCGACCACCGGATGCCATACGTGCTACGCGCGACGATTCCGGGTGGAATACTGAAGAGCCTGTTCCAATTAATGCAGATGCTAATAGAATTAACGGGAAATTGTTGGCATAGGCCAGCAGTAATAGACCGGATAAGGTGAAACTCATCCCAACAGGTAATGAATAGGGTTGTGGATGTTTATCAGTATAGAGACCTATCAGTGGTTGTAATAAAGAGGCGGTAATCTGATAGGTCAGGGTGATCATACCGATTTGCATAAAACTTAGGTTGAATTCTAATTGTAGTAAAGGATAAATTGCCAGAATCAGTGATTGGATCATATCGTTCAATAAGTGTGAAACACTGATTGCCCCAAGAATAGTAAAAACGGTATTCCTGGTTTTTTTGGGGTGAGATGGAACTATGGTGGTATTGCTTTGTTCGCTCATATTAGCTGCCAACCTGTCTTAATCAATAGTCAGTATATTGGTTATTTGTTGAATTTTAATACATATTAGGCAGAGAGTTGATTTTTTACTATCTTGGATATAGTTTTATAGTACACTCGAAAAGACGAAACAAAACATATTCTATACCCAATGGATTTCAAGATGCATCGCGGCGGCAAAGGAGCGAATCCCCAGGAGCATAGCAAACTATGTGACCGGGGTGAGTGAGTGCAGCCAACAAAGAAGCAACTTGAAAGATGACGGGTATAAATATCTAATGACTGCATAGCATACATAACCTGTCTCAAGAAATGATCAATTTATCCCGCCTTGTTAGCTTTAAAAGCTGTTTTTGCATGGCAATTCACTAAAAAAAACATGGAGATATACCATGAAACTCTCGTTCAAGACCTCAGCTTGTGCTTTGGTTGTATCTATAGCACTACTTCCAGCAATTGCAAATGCATGGGAGAAGGATAAAACCTATAACATTACCATTTTGCATACCAATGACCATCATGGTCATTTTTGGCATAACGATTATGGTGAGTATGGTTTAGCCGCGCAAAAAACGGTAGTTGATGAAATCCGTCAGGAGGTCGTGAAAAAAGGGGGGAGTGTGTTACTACTTTCCGGCGGAGATATTAATACTGGTGTACCAGAGTCTGATCTGCAAAATGCCGAACCTGATTTTAAAGGCATGAACTTGGTGGGCTATGATGCAATGGCGTTGGGTAACCATGAGTTTGATAATCCTCTGTCAATACTGCGTCAACAGGAAAAATGGGCAACTTTTCCATTTCTGGCTGCCAATATTTACCAAACAAGCACTGGCAAACGTTTGTTCAAACCTTATACCATTTTCGATAAACAGGGTGTGAAAATTGCAGTTATTGGCCTGACGACTGATGATACGGCGAAAATCGGTAACCCGGCTAATTTTCCTGATGTTGAGTTTCGTGTTCCTGCGACAGAAGCCAAAATGGTTGTTGAAGAACTAAAGAGAGATGAAAAGCCAGATGTGATTATTGCCGCAACCCATATGGGGCACTATAACAACGGTAATCATGGTTCTAATGCACCGGGTGATGTTGAAATGGCTCGCAGTTTGCCTGCGGGCTATCTGGATATGATTGTCGGTGGTCACTCACAAGATCCGGTCTGTATGTCTGCGGAAAATAAAAATTATAAGCAGATTGATTATGTGCCAGGAACCCCATGTTCGCCGGATCGTCAGAATGGTACTTGGATTGTTCAGGCTCATGAGTGGGGTAAATATGTTGGTCGTGCTGATTTTCAATTTCGTAATGGTGAATTGAAGCTGACTCACTATCAGTTGATCCCTATTAACCTCAAAAAGAAAGTGCAGAAGGAAGGTGGTTCTACTGAACGTGCTTACTACACTCATGAAATTGCACAAAACCCGGATATGTTAAAGTTGCTGATGCCTTATCAAGATAAAGGTGATAAACAGCTTAATGTAAAAGTGGGTTCTATTGAGGGTAAATTGGCGGGGGATCGCAGCAAAGTTCGTTTTGTTCAGACTAATATGGCTCATGTTGTTCTTTCTGCCATGATGGAACGCGCGGATGCTGATTTTGCGATTATGAGTGGTGGTGGTATTCGCGATTCGATTGAATCAGGTGATATCACTTATAAAGATGTGTTGAAAGTGCATCCATTTGCCAACACATTGGTTTACGTTGATATGAAAGGCAATGAAGTCAAACAATATCTGGCGTCGATTGCTAATATGAAAGTTGACTCTGGTGCTTATGCACAGTTTGTGAATGTTAGCCTGATTGCTGATGGTAAAGGTGTTAAAGAGGTAAAAATCGGTGGAAAGCCACTAGATCTGAATAAAACTTACCGCATGGCAATGCTTGACTTTAATGCTATTGGTGGTGATGGCTATCCACGTGTTGATAATTATCCAACCTATGTCAACACCGGTTTTGTTGATGCAGAAGTTTTGAAAGACTATATCGAGAAGCATTCACCACTGAAAGCGGCTGATTATGAGCCAAGAGGTGAAATTGTTTATCAATAATCTTTGACAAGGTGATGAATCGGAAGGGCTGCCAATTTGGCGGCCCTTTTTAGGCTGATATTAAACTTTTGCTATATCGGCAAAAGTGCCATTCAGTAAATTACGTAGTTCAGACGGCGCCAATTCAATATCTAGCCCTCGTTTACCACCAGAGACAAATATAGTTGGGAACTGTTGCGCTTGGTTATCAATAACTGTTGGTAAGTGTTTTTTCTGTCCTAGTGGACTGATTCCGCCGACGAGATACCCTGTCACTTTCTGGGCGATTTGGGGATCAGCCATTTCTACTTTTTTGACTTTAAAAACTTTGGCGACCTTTTTTAAATCCAGTTCACCTGAAACGGGAGTGACGGCTACCACCAAATTTTTAGCCTCACCATTAAGCGCAACCAGCAAAGTTTTAAATACCTGCTTGGCATTGAGTCTTAATTTCCTCACTGCTTCATCACCAAAGTTATGTTCATTTGTGTCGTGTTCATAGGTATGAAGAGTAAAGCTAACTTTCTGTTTTTCTAACAAAATGATCGCAGGTGTCATAATTTCATTACATAGGGTAATTTTATAATTAAGGATAACGGATGAAATAGAAGGATGGAATTGATATTCTAGCTATGGCTCTGTTGCTTGTATACAAACAGGTAATATCCCGCACTTAATAAGAACAACGAAAATGACAGATTATTCCTCATATGATTGGCCAATATTATTATAGCAATGTATGTAATATTGGCCTTTTTTTAATCCGGTTCTTCTGCCAGCATCTGGGGCAAATTCCCTTCACCATACAGATGCAAAACGCCAACAGCGATAAGGTATTGACCGGCAGGTAATTCCCGTAAACGCTTATTCCATCGTTTATTACGTTCAGTCATCAATAGTTGGTATATCTCTTTACTAAAAGTTGTTGGTAAAGCATGCTCTTGCTGTTCAGGTTGATAATCCATCCACCAATTGATCATGGTTTGTAAAGCACGGGCATTTGCGTGCCAATGGGTTAATGTATCTTCCAATAGTGGCAGGCCGTTATTGGGAATTTGATTAAGTAAATTAATTTGTGATTCAGTACCTTCTAGTTCAATGATCGTTTTCCCTTGAGCTTTGGCTGCATTCAGGAGCTGATAATCGATACCGTATTGGGGATGTAATCCAAGGTTTTGTGCTTGTCCAGCTTGTAAAATTAAAGCGATTTGCCATGAGGGCAATAGATTGAGGAATTCTTCTTGCTGTTGGATTTCATTGCAACAGTCCTGAAAATTCTGATACATCTCATCAGAAGATAAACGTTGTTCGATACGGTGATATGATTGAAACTCATCATGAAATGGGGAGTCTGCCTGAGTAATATCTGCTTCCACGATTAATGTATCGGATTGATTAAGTTGTTCTATCAATATTTCTGAAAGTGGGAACATATTTTTCGTACCCATGTGAATACTGCCTACTAGATGCAAATGTCTATCATCTGCCAGTGTAATGTCGTGAGCGGGGTAGGGATAACGGTGGGAAGACTTTATTCCCAAGATATTGGTAAGGTGTTTAATCAGTCGTCCCATTTTAGCTCCGGTTTAGCATTTATTCTTTAAACTAGCTATTTTTCTAGGTTAATATTACAACTGTATCTCTATCCATTTCTATTGAATGTTCTTTGACTACTATTCAGTATACAAGGAGATTTTACTTGACCGCTGTATTTACTTTTCTAGTTCTTTGAAAATGGTAACTAGGGGTTTGTTATGTCAGATATTTATGAGCTGGTAACATTGATTCCTAAAGGTCAGATCACGTTACCTTGGTTCATCCGTCAGGTATTGAGTGTTGATACCGGTAGCACATTGGTATTTGAGTTGCGTAATGGTGAGGTTGTTGTGACTAATGTAAGCGTTGAATACGAAGACCAGTTAATTGGGGCATTCCTTGACTTGCTGTCTGCCGACATTCAGGTCGGGTACCATGTGAGTGATTTACCTAAGGAATTGGACGAGGCTATGCAGCACAATACGGGGCACGTTATCGATCTGAATGAAAACATTGTCGGAGATGTGATGATTTGATGCAGTAACGTGGATGGACATTGCTATATGAAAAAGTGCTGGGGTAGAAGTGTAAAATGCGATCATGGATATGCATTTTTACGATTCACCCCAACATCATTAAAGCAGACTTATTTCTTTAGTGATTCAGAACTTAGGCTTAAACCTCAGTAATCGATTTGCATTACTCACTACCGTAATTGAAGAGAGCGCCATTGCCGTACCTGCGACTACCGGATCTAACAGGGTTCCAGTAAAGGGATAGAGCACACCAGCGGCGATCGGAATCCCCAATGTGTTGTAGATAAATGCGCCTAATAGGTTCTGTTTCATATTGCGCAGAGTGCCTTTGGATAGCTCAACCGCATCAGCCACGCCATGTAAACTATGGCGCATCAGCGTTATTGCGGCGGTTTCAATGGCGATATCGCTACCACCACCCATTGCAATGCCCACATCAGCCTGCGCTAGGGCAGGAGCATCGTTAATACCATCCCCCACCATAGCCACCTTGCGACCTGCTGCTTGCAGTTTCTGAATTGCCTCAGCTTTGCCATCAGGTAATACACCTGCAATCACTTGATCAATACCTGCTTCTTTTGCAATCGCATTAGCAGTAGCCGGGTTATCACCGGTCAGCATCACTAAACGGTAGCCTTGGCGATGTAAGCGCTGCAATGCAGTGATGGTATCTTCACGCAGTGGATCGCGAATTGATAGCACTGCCGCCGCTTGACCTCCTGCTGCCAGAAGAACCGGTGTGATGCCTTGTTCTGCCTGTTGAGCAATCAGCGATTTTAATTCTTGCGTATCAACCTGATTTTGTTCTAGCCAGGCTTGATTACCTAGCAACAAGGTTGTGCCATTCACTTCACCACGGATACCTAGCCCTGCCTGAGTGCGGAATTGTTCAACTTGCGGCAATGCCAAGCTTGTGGTTTTGGCAAGAATGGCTTTAGCTAATGGATGGTTAGAACCTTTTTCCAGTGCACCCGCCCAACGCAATACTTCTTGTTCACTATACCCATTGAAAGTATGGATATCAGTCACTTGAGGCATACCTTCCGTCAGCGTACCGGTTTTATCGAAAACAAGGGTATCCAATGTGCTAGCTTGTTGCAGCGCATCGGCATCCCGAACCAGTACCCCGAATTCTGCTGCTCGGCCGACACCAGAGATAATTGACATCGGGGTCGCCAGCCCGAGGGCACAGGGGCAGGCAATAATCAACACAGTGGTAATAATGACCAATGAATACATAATCTGTGGTGCTGGCCCAACGAAATACCAAATAGCACCGGCAATCAGGGCAATCGCGACAACGACGGGAACAAATACCGCGGAAATTTTATCTGCTAACTGACCGATTTCGGGCTTACTACTTTGTGCCTGGCGGACCAGTTTAATAATTCGTGCTAATGTTGTCTGGCTGCCAACTGCGGCGGCAGTAAACAGCACCGTACCGTCTTGCACTGTCGTACCGGCATGAATGTTATCACCTGTGGATTTTTGTTGTGGAATCGGCTCACCGGTGAGCATTGCCTCATCTATCCAAACTTCACCTTGAATGATTTCACCATCAACGGGAACACGATCACCGGTTGTCAGACGTAACGTCATGCCGGATTTGACATCAGCCAGCGGTATCTCTTTTTCGCCATCATCTGTCACCACACGGGCAGTCGGTGGTGTCAGATCCAGCAGACGCTCCAGTGCTTTTGAGGAACGCTGACGGGCACGTTGTTCCAGAGCATGCCCCAAGTTTATCAGACCGATAATCATCGCGCTGGCTTCATAATAGAGATGACGGGCTTGCGGTGGAAAAATATCTGGCCATAGGTTGACACTGATGGAGTAAAACCAGGCAGCACCCGTTCCCAATGCCACTAATGTGTCCATTGTGGCACTGCCGTTTTTCAGGCTTTGCCACGCATTGCGATAGAAGTGACCACCGGCAAAAATCATCACGGCAAGCGTGATAACGCCAATAGTCAGCCAGATATGACGGTTTTCTGGTGTGAGCATCATATTATCGCCCATCATGCCCCACACCATCACGGGAATACCGACAACTAAGGCTAATGCTGACTGCCAACGGAAACGGCGCATATTAGCGTCAGAAACTTGTTGCTGGCGTTCACGCCGTTCAGTTTCGTCCTGAATCAGTTCTGCGCCATACCCGGCTTTTTCTACGGCTTTAATCAGTGCCTCCGGTGAGGCACTACCGGTAATTAGAGCGCTGCGTTCAGCAAGATTCACTCTGGCATTTTCCACGCCATTAACGCTTTGTAATGCTTTCTGAACTTTATTTACACAGCTAGCGCAAGTCATGCCATCCAACAGCAACTGGATGCTCTCATCGCTATCACTCACAACGGATACGTCAGTTTTTTCGACCGGAACAGAGGAGGTTGCCGCTGCCAAAGGTTCCGGTCTGTTTGAAGCAGGTAATGTCAGCGGCTCAGATTTTGGGGAGTTTCGACCAGAAGCGAGTTTTGCTTGATAACCTGCCTGCTCAACAGCGGCAATCAGGGTAGCGACATCGGCTTTACCGTAAACTTTAGCTGTTTCGGTATTCACCTCTGCGGCGATAACGCCATCTACGGCTTCCAGCGCTTTGCGTGTCGTACCTGCACAATGCATGCAACTCAGTCCAGAGAGTGTCAATTCAACATCGGGTTGGCTGGCAATCATCGCATCGTAACCGGCTGCTTGAATTGTTTCGATTAATGATTCAGCAGAGGCTTTACCGATGATTTTGGCATAATCAATCGTAATATCCGCCTGTTCCACATCTGTACGATTTGCTAGTGCCTTTTTCACACTGTTAACACAGTGCATACAGGAGAGTCCCTGCAAGGTTAAAATAGTTGTGTGTGACATAAAAAAACTCCTAACATATAGTGATGACACTTGTGTGATAATTGATGATGAATATCTACACAGTTCAAGTGAATTTCTGACTTGTTGCGAAGGTTAAACCTTCCCTCAAGGGTAAGGTCAAGGGGAAAAAATGAACATTAGTGAGATTGCCCAAAAAACCGGTCTTACCAGCAAAGCTATCCGGTTTTATGAAGAAAAAGATCTGATTACACCGCCGGAAAGGGGGGATAACGGTTACCGTTATTATCAGCAGAAACATATTGATGAACTAACGCTGTTGCGTCAGGCAAAACAGGTAGGTTTTACGCTTGATGAATGCCGTGAGTTTTTAGTGTTATTTCGCAATCCCAATCGTCATAGTGCTGATGTAAAAGCGGCAACATTGCATAAAGTGGTTGAAATAGAAAAGGCGATTGAAGAGTTGCAGAAAATAAGAAGTAAATTGTTATCTTTGGCGGAAGAGTGTCCTGGAGATGACGGGGCTGTATGCCCCATCATAGATCATTTATCGGGTTGTTGCTCTCATCACTGAGAACTGATCGGTTTTACTTTCAGGGTAATGCCATCAACAGCGATCACTTCTACTTCGGTATGGGCTGGTAGTTCACTATCACAGTGAACTCGCCAACTTCCATCAGCCAGTTTGACCCGGCTGTAACCATTTTCAGTATCTGTAGTCAGTTTTGCTCGGATACCGATGAGCTGGTGGTCTTTCTGGTTCAGGGTATCGCCGCCTTTTGATGGGCGGCGACGTAACCAGTAGCGCCATAGCATTGCAGAAAGCAGCGTCAGAGTGGCAAACAAAATGCCTTGCCATTCCCAATCTATTCCTGGTAGCAGCCAGGTGACAAACGCAACAACGATAGCGGCTATACCCGTCCATAACAGATAGCCGCCAGTTCCCAGAAGCTCTGCAATTAACAGTAAGCCGCCGAAAGAGAACCAGAGCCAAGGGGTTTGCGCCGCAATCTGTGCAATCATGGTTATTTACCTTTTTTGCTTTCGCCAATCAATTCAGCAATACCGCCAATCGCCCCCATTAGGTTGCTCGCTTCCAGAGGCATCATAATGACTTTGCTGTTACCGGAAGCGCCAATACTGGTCAGTGCATCCGTATATTTCTGGGCGACAAAGTAATTAATTGCCTGCATGTTACCGTCAGAGATCGCATCGGACACCATTTTAGTTGCGCGAGCTTCCGCTTCGGCGGCACGTTCACGTGCTTCTGCCTGAAGAAATGCCGATTGACGTTCCCCTTCTGCTTTCAGAATTTGAGACTGTTTTTCTCCTTCTGCTTTCAGAATAGCCGCCTGACGGATACCTTCAGCTTCCAGAATATCAGCACGTTTTGTACGTTCTGCTTTCATCTGGGCGTTCATGGCGGAGATCAACTCTTTTGGTGGACGCACATCACGGATTTCAATACGGGTAATTTTCACCCCCCAAGGGTTAGTGGCTTCGTCAACAATATGCAATAGACGGCTGTTGATGGAATCACGCTGTGACAGCATTTCATCCAGTTCCATTGAACCCAAAACGGTACGGAAGTTGGTCATCGTCAGATTGATGATGGATAGCTCAAGGTTGCTGACTTCATAAGCAGCTCGAACAGGATCGACAACCTGAATAAAGCAGACCGCATCAATGGTAACGTTAGCGTTATCGCGGGAAATCACTTCCTGTGAAGGAATATCCAACACTTGTTCCATCATGTTAATTTTACGGCCAATGCGATCGATAAAAGGGACGATAATATGCAAACCCGGTAATAAAGTTCGGGTATAACGGCCGAAACGTTCTACCGTCCATTGATAGCCTTGTGGCACTGTTTTTACGCAAGTAAAGACAATAACCACCGCAATAAATATCAGAATGGGTACGGCACCAAAAGCGAATAAATCCATAGCAATTCCTTACAATTAAATAAATCAGTAAAGCAGCGAGTAAACCTGGCGACGGTATTTCGAAGCCAAGGTATTAGCGGTCCCCATTGCAGACATAATATCCATCATTGTTTTCCGCACCGCACCGTTGGCGGCAGAAAGGTCCTTTTTCAGGAAGCTGAGTAATAATTCCAGAGCTTCCTCATTACGGCTGACTTCGTGCAGTTTCAGCGCGAGCTTAACAGCCAGCTCGGCATTTTCCGGTTGAATGGCGAATTCTTGCTGCAATTGTTGGATCTCTGGTGTATCCGCCGCTTGCTTTTGTAACTCAATTTGAGCCAGTAAACTGTGATAATGAGTATCTTGATCCTGTAATGGAATAAGACTCAGAATTTCCTGGGCTTCTTCTATATTATTGAGCATAATTTGCACTTTGGTCAACATAAGTGCAATTGCACTGTTTTTGGGCGCTAATTGCCAGGCTTCTTTCAATAACGGGAGTGCTTCCTGATGTTTCCCTTCGGCGATAAGCTCCTCAGCCTGAGCGGCTTTCAACTCTTCCGGCTTCGGTAATACGCGAGTCAGCATCTCTCTGATAACGTTTTCAGGTTGTGGCCCCTGAAAACCATCTACGGGTTGACCTTGTTGCATAATATAAACCGTAGGAATGGCGCGTAAACCAAATTGTGCGGCGACCATTTGCTCTTTATCGCAATCCACTTTTGCCAATATGAATTGATCCGCATATTCTGCGGCCAGTTTATCCAGTGTTACGCCTAATTCTTGGCAATGGGGGCTACGTTCAGACCAAAAATAAAATAAAACAGGTACAGTCATAGACTGTTCAACGATTTGATGTAGGTTGCTTTCGTTAACATTAATTCCAATAGAGGTTGGTAACATATAATTAGTCTCTTAAATGTGGTTATCGCAGGGGACGATTAAATAGATTGAGGTTATTTTCTTAACTTTCAAGTTGTACCACTTTGTTTACTCAGTATTTTATCCATTACTCTTCCTGGTAAAATCCGGCGCATAATATCGACTGCGTGGGTTACCCAAGTCACTGGGTAACGTAATTTAGGATTCGGACTTTCCAGAGCATGAATCAGTTTGCGCACAACGGCTTCGGGAGTCAGGGTAAAATGATCGGCAATTCTGGGGTTTCTGACAGGCTTATCGCTCTGTGTTTGGCTCACGTTTTCTGTAAAACGTGTTTTTATCGGGCCAGGAACAATCAAACAGGCCTTAATTCCTGTCCCGGCTAATTCCATTCTTAGCGCATCTGACCATGCTTCCAAGGCATATTTACTGGCAGAGTAAGCACCACGGCTTGGGATTGAAATCAGCCCCAATACTGAACTAGTTTGGATAATGCGGCCTTCACCATGAAGTTGCATTGCGGGAAGTAATAAGCAGGTAAGTTGATGTGTACCAAATAGATTGGTAGAGAATTGCCGTTCCAGTTGTTCACGACTGATAGTATTGAGTGGGCCATAAATACCAAAGCCGCCATTATTAAACAGCCCGTAAAGACGGCCATTGGTTAGCCTGATGACCTCGGCGGCGGCGCGTTCAACACTCATTTTGTCATCAAGATCCAATTCGATAGGTTCCAGTCCTAACTCGCGCATATGCTGTAAATCTGCGGGTTTCCGGCAAGCGGCTAAGACTCGATAGCCTCGCTGATGTAGTGTTTTGGCCGCCACCAGACCAATTCCACTGGAACAGCCTGTGATAAGAACTGACTTTTGCATAACTTTACCTGTTTATAGACATCAATTTGTTAAAATTAATAGTTTACTATAATTTATTGAAACTAAGAGTTTACTACTTAAGAATAATTAAGATGTGCTGATAGTGTGTCAGACATCCAGTCGGCGATAAATGGTTGGGCTGCCAGATTGGGATGTAACCCATCTTGTTGCACCCACTCCGGTTTAATAGCGACTTTTTCCATATAAAACGGGAGCAGAGGGATTTGATTATGTTCTGCCAGTTTGGGGTAAATCTTGGCAAAAGATTCGGTATAACGGCGCCCATAATTTGGTGGCAGACGGATCTGCATCAATAAAGGCTGAATATTGGCTTGTTTCACTAAAGTAATGATCTGTTGCAGATCTTGTTCTGTTTGTTGTGGGGGAAAACCGCGTAGTCCATCGTTGGCACCCAGTTCTATCAGTACCCAACGGGGTTTATGTTGTTTAAGTAATTCAGGTAGCCGCTCAAGGCCCTGAGCGGCGGTATTGCCGCTGATGCTGCCGTTGATGACCGTGATTTTATTGCCAGATTTTTGCCACTTTTTTTCCATCAAAGCAGGCCATGACTGTTCAATGGGCAAATGGTAACCGGCACTAAGGCTATCACCGAGAATCAGAAGGGTATCAGCCGCAGTCGCTCTGGCGCTAAATAGCACCATCAGTAAAAGGAAAAGTAAATGGTAACGGGGAATATTCTTGAAGTTCAGCATCTCAGTAAGCACGTTGGTCAGGGAGAACATAAGATCACTATATTGCAGGGAGTTGAGTTGGTTGTCGAGTCGGCACAGACTATTGCTTTGGTGGGAGAGTCGGGTTCGGGTAAATCCACATTACTTGGCATTATTGCCGGGTTAGATGATGGCAGTGACGGCGAGGTTCGGCTGCTAGGGCATAATTTAAGCCAGATGAATGAGGAGCAGCGGGCGCAACTCCGGGCCGAAAGTGTTGGTTTTGTCTTTCAGTCATTTATGTTAATTCCGACGTTAAATGCATTAGAGAATGTCCAGCTTCCTGCTTTATTACGTGGTGAGTCTGAAAATAGTAGTAGGAAACAGGCGGTTGAATTGCTTGAACAATTGGGATTGGGGAAGCGTTTGAAACATATGCCGGCACAACTTTCTGGCGGTGAACAACAGAGGGTGGCATTGGCACGGGCATTCAGCAGCCAACCTAAAATTCTGTTTGCTGATGAGCCAACAGGTAATCTGGATCGGCAAACCGGTGATCGTATTGCTGATTTACTGTTTTCTCTGAATCGTGATTATGCCACAACATTAATTTTAGTCACTCATGACAGCCAGCTTGCGGCCCGTTGTCAACGTTGCTTGAGGTTGGTTGATGGAAAATTGAGGGAAGAAAGATGATTTGGCGTTGGTTTTGGCGCGAGTGGCGCACACCTGCTTTATTGATTGTCTGGTTATCTCTTACCTTGGCGGTAGCTTGTGTACTGGCCTTGGGCAGGATCAGTGATCGCATTGATCAAAGTGTTCATTACCAGAGTCGGGATTTTCTGGCGGGTGATTTAGTCCTGCGTGCTGCTTATCCGGTAGATGAGGAATGGTTACAGCAGGCGAAAAAACTGGGATTAAAATTAAGTCGCCAGCTCTCTTTCACCACAATGACTTATGCCGGGGACATTCCTCAACTTGCGAATGTAAAAGCCGCAGACAGTCATTACCCGTTATATGGTGAACTGGAAACCCAGCCACCGGGTTTGAAAGTAGAAAAAGGTACGGTACTGGTTGCGCCTCGTTTGCTTGAACTATTGAAAATCAAAGTGGGCGATAATCTCGATGTGGGTGATACCACGCTTAAGGTGAGCGGAGAATTAATTCAGGAACCAGACAGTGGTTTCAATCCCTTTCAGATTGCGCCACGGATTTTAATCAGTCTTGATGATGCGCAATCTACCGGAGCGATTCAGCCGGGTAGCCGTCTGACTTATCGTTATATGTTTTCGGGTGATAAAGAAGCGGTTTATCAGTATCAGCAGCTCATTGATCCCCAACTTAAAGCTGATCAGCGTTGGTATACCTTGAAACAAGATAGTGGGGCGCTGGCAAAAACGATTGAAAGGGCACAGCAATTCTTGTTGTTATCGGCTTTGCTGACGTTATTACTCGCTGTCGCCGCGGTAGCCGTATCAATGACTCACTATTGCCGTAGCCGCCATGATTTGATTGCTGTGCTTAAAACACTGGGGGCGGGGCGTTGGGCGTTGCGTAAATGGATAATTGGTCAATGGCTGGTGATATTGAGTGCGGCGGCGCTGGTGGGGACACTTCTGGGATTGATGTTTGAATATCTGCTCGTGCAGATTTTGGCGCCTATGTTGCCGAAGACCTTACCAGTAGCAGGATTCTGGCCGTGGATATGGGCATTAGGCGCGTTATCTGTTATCGCTTTACTGGTGGGAATACGTCCGTACAAGCAGTTAATGGCAACCCAACCATCACGGGTGCTGCGTGATGATATTGTCGCGCCTATCTGGCCGTTGCGTTATTACTTGCCGTTGGCGGTATTGGTGGTCATTAGTGGGCTGAGTCTGTTAGTTGGCACCAAGCCCATGTTATGGGCGTTACTTGCAGGCATGATGATGGTTGCGCTATTACTGGCCGTGTTTGGTTGGGGAGGGTTATGGTTATTACGTCATTTGAAACTCCGCCAACTCAGTTTTCGTCTGGCGGTTAATCGACTACTGCGGCAGCCGTTTCAGACAGTCGCTCAATTGGCGGCTTTCTCTTTATCATTTATGTTATTTGCTTTGTTGCTGGTGGTCCGGGGAGACTTGCTTGACCGTTGGCAGCACCAATTGCCACCGGATAGTCCAAACTATTTTCTGATTAATATGACTGGACAGCAAATTCCACAAGTAGAACATTTGCTGGCTCAGTATCAAGTTAAACCTACGGCATTCTATCCGGTGGTATTGGCTCGCTTGACGGAAATTAATGGTCAGTCAGCTATCGTGTGGGCAGAAGCCAAAGAATCGGATAGCAACACGGTGCAGCGGGAATTGAACCTGACATGGAAAGAGGAGTTACCCCCGTTTAATACCTTGGTGGAAGGTCACTGGCCGCTAAAGAAGGATGAGGTTTCCATTGAGCAGGGTCTTGCTGAGCGTTTGGCAATCAAAATCGGCGATAAGCTAACATTCAGTGGTGATACGCAGCAATTCAGTGCCATAGTTAGCAGTATTCGACTGGTGGATTGGGAAAGTTTGCGGCCAAATTTCTTGTTTATTTTCCCGAAACAAGCATTAGAGAATCAGCAGCAAACCTGGTTGACCAGTTTCCATTATGAGGGAGATGGCCGCCTTCTGACGGATCTTAATCGTCAGTTTCCAACCTTGAGCCTACTTGATACCGGCGTGATGATTAAGCAAATTCAGGGTATTTTGCAGCAGGTAAGTAAGGCATTGGAGGTTATGGTTGGATTGGTCATGGTTTGTGGCGCATTACTGCTATTGGCACAGGTTCAGGTAGGGATGCATCAACGGCAACTTGAACTCGTGGTTTACCGCACCTTGGGAGCCAGTAAACAGTTACTGCGTCGTACACTTTGGTATGAATTTGCTTTGCTTGGATTAATGGCGGGTTTTACTGCGGCATTAGGGGCTGAGGTTGCGCTCTGGTTATTACAGACCAAGGTATTTGATTTTCCGTGGCAACCAGAATGGCAGATGTGGCTGTTATTACCGATAATCAGCAGCTTGTTACTTTCATTGTGTGGAAGTGGGCTGGGGCTCCGGTTATTACGGGGTACGGGATTACACCGGCGGGTTCAGGGATAGAAGAGCGATATTTGCAGACGTTTAGGGAATGGGTAAGCTCGTTGAGATGTGGAGAACCCATTCCCTGGCTTATTGGCCTATTATCGTTGTTTAGATAAATTCAGCTTTAAGTTGTGGCAAGATTTTCTCGCCGAAAGTGGTTAACCCCTGAACATAATCAGGGAAGATCAACATAACTCCATCCAGTTCGCATTCACGCAGCAAATCTGACAATTGTTGGCGGCACGTTTCCGGGCTGCCGATAGCGGTGTGGGTCATAAAAGCATTTTGGGATCTTTCAACCATCGCATTGCTTTTTTCGCCAACATCGACGCCAAAACTGTGTATCATGCTTTTAACTGCGTCTATATCCAAGCCATCACGATAGAATTCAGCCAGCGTCTTAGCTTCTTCATCTGTTTCAGCGCAAATAATCGTACACATACAAAAGGTTTTGGTGGTTGTACCGTATTCGGCTGCAAGACGTTTAGCCATCAGACTAATTTGTCGCGTTTCTTCTTCATCTTTACCACCAATGAAACACACATCGGTGTTACGCACACTAAAACGTAGCCCACATTCTGATTGACCGGCACAGACCAAATAAGGGCGCGGAACGGAAACAGGTTTGGGTTCAGAAACACAATTCTTGAAATTAAAGTAATCTCCCTGATGATTAACCTGCTTCTCACGCCAAAGCTGTTTGATCAATTGGGTCCACTCTTCGGTCATTGCGTAACGTTGATCGTGATCTAAATTGTTATCCCATTCCCCCATTTGTTCAAATTCGTCTTTGAAGGAGCCAGAGACAATATTCAGCCCGGCGCGTCCATGACTAATTTGATCCAGTGTTGCAATCATTTTGGCTGTCACGGCGGGATTATGCAGCCCGGCATGCATGGTTGCGATAAGCCGGGCATGATGAGTCACTTCGGCAATACCTGCCATCATCGTAACGGATTCCAGAGAACAGCCCCAATGTTCCGTTTCGCCACCAAAGCCACGCCATTTGCTCATTGACATAATGAAATCCAAACCAATTTGATCAGCCAGAATAGCGGCTTCACGGTTTTGCTGATAAGAAGCATCGAGTGGTGGTGTATTTTTAGAAATAATCCAGCCACCTTTCGCTATGGGTAGAAATACACCGAATTCTTTTTTTGCCATGATTAATTCCTTGTTTGTCTGTGGTAAGGAATATCTTATAGGTTCATTTTATTGTTAAATTTAGTTAAGTAATGTGCTGTTATCAGAACATTTTTTCACGATTTGTGAAGGCGGTTGCATCATGAATGTGATAATCAGAATAGTTAGCACCGGTATGGCGATAATGAGAAATGCCGGTGTAAAACTACCTGAATAATCCTTAATTACGCCCACGAGAAAAGGGGCGATACAGGCGCTAGTGGAGATCAGATTCATCACCGAGAACAGTTCCAGATAAGGCGTGCGTCCAAAATAATTGAATAGCAAAATACTGGATGCTAGAAAAGTCATGCCATAACCGATGCCAATACACAATGTGAACAGGATTAAAAATGTCCATGAAGTGGTGGCACTGAGTGCGATAAGACCACAGATAATTATCGACAGACTGCCGATAAGCAATTTTTTGGGATCGAACCATTCACCAACAGCGCCTCCTGCAAATCGTGAGAATGCATTGATAAAAGCCAAAATACTGAGCGAGGAAGCGGCAACAGACTCACTGAATCCATTTTCAGTAATATGGGCGACAGCAAAACTATTAACGGTTATCCCACACAGTAAAAAAGAGGTATAAGCGGCGGCAATGGCATAAAATTGCCAGGTGTGCAGTGCCTGTCTGACATTCCATATTTCCTTGGTGCGATAGATAGTGGTGGGGAGCTGGTCTTGTTGATTTTTGTTAATTCTTTCAGCGTGGGCGTTTTCCTTTTTACCTTCGCGCATAAATAAAATGGTTAATAAACTGATCAAAGTGAGTGATATCCCGGAAATTGCCCAGTGCATACGCCAGTTTTCCCAAAATACTGTTGCCAGGAAATAGATCCACGGACCGACCACGCCCCCTAATCCACCGATGGTGAAATAGATACCAAAAGCCAACGACTGTTTTTTAAAAAGTCGGCTAATGACATAAGTGCCGGGAACAGTAGCCATAAGGCTAAAGCCGATCCCTAATAGGGTTGTACCGGTAAAATAGGCCGCGATACTATGGGTGTTATAGAGAATGCAGAAACTGGTGATAAAGGTCAGCGTACCGATCATTAAAGTGACGCGGACGCCTATACGACGAATAAACATCGCTGGAAGATAACTGGACAGTCCACATGATAGGCCAAGTAAGGTGAACCCCAGACCGGCATCCGTCCAACTCCAGTGTAATTCCTTGATCATGCTAGGTAATACAACGCCTAGCGAGGTAAATGTGGTTGCGGTGACCAGAAAGTAAACCAAACCCAAAAGTATCAGTAGGAGCCACTGATAAGTACGTCCGAATTGGTCATGTTGAATGGGCATCTTGACTCCATCAGGATAAAGGTTGGCAGAAAATTTCTGATATTTTATTCCGGTATCAGAAAAAACTATATCGAATAAAGATCCCGTAGCTAAATTGATCGGTTCGATAATAAGGTGTATCCCTTATTTTGTATTTATTTTTTATTGGGTTCAGAACAATGCCGGTCCATAAATGGCCGGGTTGATGACCAAGGCGTTTTCCTAAATCGTAATGTAACTCTGGTTTGAAATCGATGGTTTCAGATTGCCCATGTAAACCTAAGGTATAATCGAAAGTGCCGACAACCCGGAAATCACCTAAACGGTTATTGAAGGGAATTCCGTAGTCAATATGGATTCGCTGATCATTCCAGCTTCCTTTGGCATTATTCTCAAAATAAAAAATTGTACGTAACCAGCTAACCCAACTAGCGTGCCAGTCAATACTGATACCGGGAAAATAGTCGTAATCTACCCCTTTAGTTTTGGCAATCCATTGAGCGAACAAAATATCTTTTACCGGCCCAAAAGAGATGTCATTACCAGTGACTTTACTCAAGCTCACTCTGGGGACAAATTTATAATAGTAGGTGCTTTTGTCACCTTGGTAATCACTTTGCAGTGAGTTTTGCCAAATACTATAGACGTACATATCGCCGATACTGTAGTCGCCGAAAGCCTCTAAAATCGGTGAAATGGTTTTTCTGGGATCGACCCGATTTTCAAATTGCATATAAAGGCTGGTATCAATCGATTGAAAATTAACAAAATGGTTGGCCTGAGCTTGATTGATTGCCAGTGGCAATAATAGCATTGCAGATAATCTACTTTTCTTTAATCTGGTGTTGATCCAATGCCAAGCCGTTGTTTGATAAGTAATACAAGAAGATGGAAACGAGGACCATAAGGCGGAAAAAAACTGTAAGCGGTTTTTAGTATCGTGGGCTTTCCAGGTAAACAACACAAGGATTCCTCTTTTCGTACGTTGTTGGACTAAATAATGTTAATAACATTGATCTAATGGAGAGGTTTTGTCAAAGGGATATTTGGTTTTTTTGATGAATGTTGAATAATACAGAAAAATAATATTATTCTAACCTTAGTCATTTATTAGTATCAGTAATTGTGTTGATTGTTTTTTTTCTTTATTAGTTGGTTTTTTAGTTTTAGAGAGGAGATATGTTTGGGTTTTAAATATTACTACAGTTGGTTTCTTTATTTATAGGCTTAAGTACATTAAAGAATAATGAGATATAGAATAGTCTTTTCAAGTTATCACAATTACATAAAATAACATTTTATGTAATTGTGATAAAAGTCACTGATTTTTTTATTATAATATTCTTTACTAAATTCTGCTTTATAATAACAGTTTATTGTATATAAATGCAAAATAATAACAATAAATAAATATTTTATTTTCAAATGGAAAAAGGATAATAATGATGTCTAACTTGGCTTGGGGTAATAGTATTTGTTTTTCATCACCTCATTACAAATCAACCGTATCAGGTGTAAATGAACATATTCTTGAAAAAAGTAACCCTTTTTCGTTATACAGTGGTGCTATGAAAGTAGGTATGTCTTTATTTTTTAATTTACCACATCTTTGTGGTTTGGGTGGTGACGCGATAATAATGGAAAGAAATAATGGAGAAATATCTGCTATAAATGGAACGGGTAAAACAGGGACATATCAAAATGTAACTTCTTATGAAAGTAAAGGATTAAAACACATTCCGAGAAGAGGGATATATAGCACCATGATTTATGGTGCCCCTTATGCGTTTGATATGTTAGCGAGGAAAAGGGATATAGATCTAAAAAGAATCACAGAAACGTTAATCGCAGATGATTTCAATAGAGGATTTGTCAAAATCCCTCAAATTGATAAATTATTTAATAAAGCTGAATTGGAGTTATCAGAAACCACAGAAATGAATGAATGGAGAATGTTATTTGATGGGGAAAAACGTATAAATCATTCATTTATTGATATGATGAGAAGAGTTTCTACTGAGGGTTTTTTAGACTTGTACAAGGGAAAATTAGGAGATGAAATTTACACGCAGTTAGCCAAGTATGATAATAAATTGTATTCTGAATCCGATTTTTTGAATTTTATGCCTAACTATAGTGAAGTTAGGACTATGCGTTTTATGGAGTGCAATGTTTTTTGTCATGGAGCAAATAGCCCTTGGAGAGAGCTTTTTCTGTTTTTAAAGATTTATGAGTTATTTGCGAAGAAAAATAAAAAAATAGATTATGCAAAAATTTGTAACCTTGCCCCGTACATAGAAGAAAAAGCTATTTATATTGATCCTGGCATAATTAATTATGCAGATAAAATTGAGGAAACGGCAATATCACTATTTAACATGGTTGAAGATAATTTTTTAGATGAAAAAGATATTATTAATAAGCAAAGCCATACGATTTTTATTGCTGGTGTTAATCAAAATGGTGACTTAATAGGGATTACAAATTCAATTTTTACACCGCTAGGTGCTCTTTTTGAAGTGAAAAATACAGGGATATTACTCTCTAATAGATGTTATGCATTTAACGAAAGAAGAAAAGGAGATGATTTTAGGAGCCATTCTCCAGTTAAACATACTAATAATTGCGTCATCGTGGAATCAGATGATATTAGTTTTGTAATAGGGACATCTGGTGGTCCAGTTCAGTCTCAAACTTTATCATTTATAATTAACAAAATAATGGCTGAAGAATTTCAGCCATATGAAGCAATAAAAGAGCCAAGATTTGCTAACATGGGATATCATCCAAAGACTAAAGAAATAACTTATCTGACAGAAATGGAAGGACTTGGAAAGCCATTCGTTTGTACAAATGGTCTTAGTGATAAATTGGGAGTAGTACAAATGGCAGGTATCAATAAAGTGAATGGATTGCTCTTTTCAATATCAGATCCTAGAGGTTATGGTGTCGCATTAGGTTATTAAAATGAATAAAAATATTAATAATAGAGTTGATATATTAATAGTTTCCGGTGCGTTTTTTTTAGAGGTGTTGGATGCGACAATATTTACTCCATCATTGATGGATATATCCGATAATTTAAATGTAACAATAGGGATGACGACAATTGTTATAGCTTCTTATGTATGTTCTTTAGCAATTTTTACTCCATTGAATATGAATTTTTTTAGGAAAACTAAGGCAAAAGAGAAATTCCTTTTAGGTATGATTATTTTTCTTATTGCATCTTTTTTATGTAGTATAAGTAATAATATATATATATTGGCCATTGGCAGGGTAATACAAGGTTTTGGTAGTGCGTTAGTTGTACCTGTGGGTAGAACGTTAGTATTAAGCAAAACAAATAAAGAGGATATACCTATTGTAATGGCATATTTGGTATGGCCTGCTCTATTTGCTCCTGTATTTGCTCCTATCATAGGCGGATATATAACTCAATATTATGGATGGAGATGTATATTTTATTTTGTTTCGTTACTTTCTTTATTGCTTATTATAATATCATTTAAATGGTTGTCGAGTGATGAATATTTATCTGAGGGTAATGGGAAGATTGATTTTATATCATGTTATCCTTGGGTAGGTATTGTGCTATCTATTTTTGCATTTTTTTGTTTTATAACTAATAAGTATATAGAGTTATCCTTTTTTTCAATAATTATTACCTTTTTCTTTGTATATTTACTTGTAAAATCAAATGGTAATAAAATATTTAATGTTGAATTATTGGTAAACGATTTTTTTAGAATGAATATAGTTGTTGGTAGTTTTTTTAGAGTGGCAATATATTGTTTTCCTATTTTCTTAACATTGTTATTGATAACTATTTTTGGTTATACCCCACTTGAAAGTGGGGTATGTATTGTATTTATTTTTTTTGGAAATGTTATTGCGAAGCCTGTGGCAGCTAATGTTTTGGTTCGTGTAAAAAACATAAGATGGTATTTTATATTTTCATCTTTCATGACATTAATTTCAATAATGTTTTTCTGGTTTGATTTTATATATAAAAATATCCAATTTATTTATTTATTATGTTTCTTCCATGGAATTGCGAGATCGTTTCAATTTTTAGGTTATTCTTCGGTTGCTTTTTATGAATTAAATAAAGAGATTCTATATCAAGCCAATATATTAAATGGTGCTGTGATGCAACTTAATTCTATGCTTGGGCAATCTATCCCAGCGCTATTATTTACTGTTATTGAGTTTAATGGTGGATTGGCTGTCAATGGGGTTTTTTATTTATATTCATATGTTTCAATTGTATGTTTTTTACTTTTTATTCCTTTTTTAAATTCATTTTTTATTAAAAACAAGGTGAATTAATTGAATGAAATTAATGAGAATTTTATGAGAATGGCGTTGCATGAATCAATGAAAGCATTACCTATGTGTTTACCAAATCCGCCTGTTGGGGCTGTGATAACACATAATAATAATGTGGTGGGAAAGGGGTTTACTCAGAGATATGGCGGTAAACATGCTGAAGTTATCGCAATAGAGAATATATTAAAAGTACCGTTAAATGAATGTGAAATCTATATTACGTTGGAGCCTTGTTCTTTTTATGGTAAAACTCCACCTTGTGTGGAAAAAATAATTGAACATGATTTTAGGAAAGTTTTTGTTGGTATTATTGATCCACACTCAAAAAATAATGGGAAGAGTATAAGTATGTTGAAAGATAAAGGTATTGATGTAAATGTTGGATTATTAAATGATGAAATAGAAAAATTTATTGGAAATTATCTGTGGAGTGAGGAATGAAAAATATAGAAATAAGGAAAAGTGTAGTTATACCAATTGAAAATACGTCAAAGGAGACTAAGTTTATTACATTTTTTGGTTTGGAGGACGAACATTTTGCAATTAGCATAGGTAAATTGAAAGCTAACGTTCCAGTCTTAATTAGGATACATTCTGAATGTTTAACGGGTGATGTTTTTGGTTCACATAGATGTGATTGTGGTTTTCAATTACAAGAAGCTATAAAAAAGATAGATGAAATAGGTCATGGGATAATCATATATTTACGTCAAGAAGGAAGAGGAATCGGATTATATTCTAAACTAGATGCCTATGAATTACAAAATAAAGGTATTGACACGTTTACTGCAAATGAGATTCTTGGCTATAAAGATGATTTAAGGAACTTTGACGATGCGGTTTTAATGCTCAAGGCTTTAAATATTAAAGTTGTTGACATAATAACTAATAATCCTGAAAAGGTAGATTGTTTATTATCCGGAGGGATCATTGTAAATCAAGTTATTCCTACTGGAGTATATATAACAAAAGAAAATGAAAGTTATCTGAAAAGTAAAGTTGAAAAGAAATTTCACGCAATAAACATTTATAAGTGAGGAGAAAATGAATGATTTTATATTGAATTTTGCCCCTACAGGGATGGTCCCAACAAAGAAAATGAACCCTAATGTACCTATCTCAGTAAATGAAATTGTTGAAGATGTGCTGCGGGCATCAGAATATGGGGCTTCTATGGCTCATATTCATGCAAGGGATGAAATTACAGGTAAACCAATTGTATCTGCTGAAGTATATGGAAAAATAATCTCAGGAATTAGAAAACACAATAAAGATATTATTATTTGTGTTTCTTTGAGTGGGAGAAATGTTACAGATCATCATCAGAGAGCGTCACCTTTGGAGATAGATGGTAATATTAAACCGGATATGGGAAGTTTGACATTGTCATCTTTGAATTTTATTAATCAAGCAAGTATTAACTCTCCAGAGACAATTCATTTCTTAGCTGAAACAATGAAGAATAAATCTATTTCACCTGAGGTAGAGATATTTGACCTTGGAATGGCTAATTATATTTATTTTTTGATGAAAAAGAAATTAATACCCCAAAAGATATATGCCAATATACTTCTTGGTAATATTTTTGGTGCTCAAAATAGTTTTTCAAATATATCAGCATTATTGGCAAATATTCCTGACAATGTGACTTGTTCATTTGCTGGTTTAGGAAATTATCAGTTACAGACTACATCATTAGCACTTGCTTCAGGATATGGTGTTCGTATTGGTTTAGAAGATAATATTTGGTATGACAGAAAGCGAACGGTTTTGGCGACTAACGAAAATCTTATTAAAAGAGTAATCAGATTGGCGGATGAATTAGAAATAATCCCAGCGACATCTGCTGATGTTCGTCAAAAGCTTGGTTTAGCGCCTGGAAATGGTCAATATGGGTTACTTTAATAATAATATACGCGGAGTTACTTATGGAAAATGTATGGTTTAAACCTAAAGAATATCAACGTACATCTAAAAAGTTACAATTTAAGTGTTTAGAATTACTGTTGAATTTTTCCGAAATAGAAGGTGATATTTTGGACGTTGGTTGTGGAACAGGAAATGCATTAAATTTTCTAAAGGATGGTAATATTAGAAGTTACTTGGGAATTGATATTTCACAAGATATGGTTAATTATGCCCGTTCACAAAATGACAGTAAAAAATGTAGCTTTATAGTTTCTGATTTTTTAAATTATCAGGACACTGAAATAAAATTATATGATTCAGTAATCTGTGCGGCTTGTTTACATTGGTTTATCCCTAATGAGCAAGAGGTTATAAATAAAATTTTTCATCTCCTACGGCCAGGTGCAAAATTTTTCTTATCGTGTGCTTTTGATTTCAATTTTTCATTAGGCGAGAAAGACATTCAAGGTGAAATATTACAGAAGGTTAGGGAAAAATACCGCCCAATTTCACCTTTGGTAGTGTTCGATGATTATCGATTTGACAGTAAAAAATTTATTAACTCTACAAAAGGATTTGATATAATCAAAAGTCATAGAATTGAAGAGGTTGTTAACTTCTCAACTTATGAGGATTTTAGAGATTGGCATTTGGGGAGTGGATCAGTCGTATATCAGCAATTTGATAAAGTAGATCAGGAAAATGCTGTTAATGAATTTTATGATTTGCTTTATCATAAATATATTTCTGGAGAACATAAGGTTTCCTATTCAACAGGATTATTTTTGCTTAAGAAAAGAGGGTGATTATGTATACTGGAATTGTGCAAGGAAAAGAAAAGGTATTATCTCTTGAGAAAAAAGAGGGATTTAGTACATTGACCGTCAGTAATAATAACCATTTTTTTGATGATGTTTCTGTGGGGGCCAGTGTTGCGATTAATGGTACGTGCTTGACTGTTACCCAATTTAAAAACGATATCGCCTGGTTTGATATATCAGATTTTACGGCTGATGTGACCACATTAAAGTTTTTAAATGTGGGGGATGAAGTTAATATCGAAAGATCACATCAAATGAATAAAGAAAATGGTGGTCATAGCTTATATGGACATATTGAAGGTGTAGCAGAAGTCGTTAATTTTATTAAAACGGGTGAAACTTATCGATTAGTGATTAATATTCCTGGCGATAATATAAAATACTTTTTCCATAAAGGTTTTATTGGGTTGCATGGTTGTAGTTTAACAATAAATGGTATAAATGAAGAAGAGAAAACCATAGAGTTGAATTTAATTCCAGAAACGTTAAGGGCAACTAATCTTGGTGATATTAAAGTTAATGATTTACTTAATTATGAAATAGATCAAACAACCAGAACGATTGTAGATACGATATCCAGATCGATGAATGCTAATAGATCAATATGATAATTAAAGGAATGTAAATAAGCTGGAAAGCGTTGGAGTGTGAAGCGGTAAGTCACTTTACTTCCGCTTCCACAATTAATTCCAGGCAATTAAATAACAAACATTTTATTATTTTAATGTCCGTTTGTCATATATTTCATAATAAATAGTTAACTGGAGTTTTGCTTGAAATAGTGAATTAAAGTACCTTAGATACTATCTGAGTTTTTGATGATAACCAAAGTCGTAGAAATCCTCAGATTGATTGTAAGAAGTCTCGTACCATCTCAATAGCATTTAAAAATAATAGATTATCTGAAGGTAACTCAGTTAAATTTTTGCGATCTTAACATCCAAGATTAACGGAAATATAAGTAATCGATATTTTGACAAAGGGATTATCATTATGCGAATGCAAGTTAAAAAATGATTGAAATGAATGGCTTTCATAAAGTAGTTGTTGTAAATATAATATTTTCTCGTTTTTCCTTTTCTGATATTTGATTCTTTAGGATCTTCTATTAATGCATTCGGTAAAGATTTGCCTGAGGAAATCTGAGACAATGTTTTTTGTAACTTGGCAGAAATACTATAAATGGTAATGACTAACTAATAAGACAGAGAAACAGATTGTGGCAAAGAAAGAAAAACGGCCTCACCATGACGGATTATTCAAATATTTTTTAACGCAGCCTGAAACGGCCAGAGAGTTTCTATCCCTTTATCTGCCCGAAGAAATCCAGTTGTTGTGTGACTTAGCCACATTGAAACTGGAGCCCGGCAGTTTTGTGGATGATCATTTACGTCAACTGCACAGTGATGTGTTGTACTCGGTCGAAACGGCCCGGGGGCAGGGCTATATCTATTGTCTGATTGAGCATCAGTCCACCCCTGACCCGTTAATGGCCTGGCGGCTGATGTATTATGCCATGTTAGCCATGGCGGCTCACCTGAAAAAAGGCCATACTGAACTCCCGTTGGTGGCACCTTTGCTGTTTTATCATGGTGAGATTCGGCCGTATCCTTACTCAAACCGGTGGCTGGATTGTTTCACGCTCCCCGAACAGGCGGCTCGCTTATACCGTCAGGCGTTTCCGTTGGTGGACGTCAGTGTACTCAGCGATGAAGAGATCCTGACACATAAAGGGGTAGCCCTGATGGAGCTGGTGCAAAAACACATCCGCTGCCGGGATATGCAGGAATGGCTCCTCCAATTGGTGGAACTCTTGAATGCGGGGTATAATACAACTGAGCAGCGCAATGTGGTGTTACTCTATATTTTACTGAATGGACATACTCTGGATCTCTCACAATTTGTCCATCAACTGATTGAACAATCTCCGGAGCATGAAACGATGCTGATGACTATTGCAGAACAGCTTGAACAAAAAGGGCTTGAGCGAGGTATCAAGCAAGGTAGAGAGGAAGGCCGAGAGGAAGGCATTGAACTAGGCCGAGAGAAAGGTAAAGTGGAAACGGCCCGTGCCTTATTACGGCATGGCGTGAGTTTGGACGTTATTGTCACCAGTACCGGACTGAGCCGGGATAAAATTGAAGCGTTAAAGCATTAAATTCATCTTCTCTTTTACAGCAAAATGCCGATATTTAAGATCGGCATTTTTGTTCTTATTCAGGATGATGGCTACTTTTACGTTTGCCCGGCGAAGCTGAAACCGGTCAGACTGAAACAGCAATCTCTGGAGCATGAAACGATGTTGATGACTATTGCAGAACAGCTTGAACAAAAAGGGCTTGAGCGAGGTATTGAGCTAGGTCGAGAAGAAGGCCGAGAGGAAGGCCGAGAGGAAGGTAAAGTGGAAACGGCTCGTGCCTTATTACGGCATGGCGTGAGTTTGGACATTATTGTCACTAGTACCGGACTGAGCCGGGATAAAATTGAAATGTTAAAGCATTAAATTCATCTTCTCTTTTACAGCAAAATGCCGATATTCAAAATCGGCATTTTTGTTCTTATTTATAAGGGAGCGAAATGACACCTTAAGAGCATGGGGAACGTGATTAGGTGAGTTGTTTGCGGAAACAAAATGACTTGTTCTGTTTCGTCAAAACCTCAATGTTCATGCGCCTGATGTGACCGTTTATTATTGATTTTGGCATCCGAACAGAGTTCATTATAACTTTTAAAATAGTAGATCACTTGGAGGGAACTCAGTCCAATTTTTGCAATCTGATCAATTGTCAATAATCCCAAACCACTAAACGGACTGAATTATGCCTATCATAGCGCCTATATCCCGCAATGAACGACGCCAGATGAAAAAAATTATCCATCAGTACTTTCTATCGTTACTGACATAAATGGGTATCGTGTGGCGAAGGGCAGCTCCGACGCTTAAATTACCCGATCCCGAGTACCATGAAAAAATGGCGAAAATAATTGAGACGTTGTCAATGTGTTCAGAAAAACATCCCGTTTTTTATGTCCATAAAAGTCGACTGGTCAGTGATTGACTGGCCCGTCATCCTAAATTTAACCTATTGTTTTTACCTGCTTATTCTCCCTGGCTGAATAAAATTGGGCGTCTGTGGCAATCCTTGCATGAAACGGTGACACGAAATCATGGCTGTCAGTATATGTGGCAGTTGTTTGAGAAAGTGAAAACGTTTTTAAACTCATATCCCTACAGGAATAGCAGAGAATAAAAAGAGTCGGTGTCCATATCTTCAGAAATACGAACTTTTAACATGGCTGTATTCATATGTGCCTCGCTGTCTCTTAATTTGTATCCTTAACAGTGAGACTATTGCGGACACAAATCAAGATAACAAGATCGATAAATAAATAACGTTAGTTTTAGACGTTAGTTAAATTAATTTTTCCTGTGCCCATTCGAGGCCACTTTGATATTCGGATGGCAACATGGGGATAAGTTTTTGCAATGTATCTTTTAATTCATTTTTATCAAAGTGAGAAAGATTAAGATGACCGACTTTGCGTGCGGGGCGAACTTCTTTTTCATACCAATGTAAATGTACTAATGGCAAGCTTAGCCATTGGGTATTGATATCCGTACCAATCAAATTGATCATAACTGACGGTGCAGTGACTTCTGGTCGAGGCATGGGCAAATCCAGAATAGCACGCAGATGTAATTCAAACTGGCTGATAGATGCGCCGTTCTGAGTCCAATGACCGCTGTTGTGAACACGTGGTGCGAGTTCGTTGATCAGTAAATTATCACCGACAATAAAACATTCCATTGCCATCACGCCGATATATTTCAACTCGTGCATAATCGCTGACAACATACTCTCGGCCTGTTGTTGTAAATGGTGACGCTGTAAATGGTGATGCTGTAAATAGTCATTTTCCTGAGGAGAGACAATACTGGCACGCAGAATGCCATCTTGATGCAAATTGTGCGCTAAGGGGTAGAACACACAATCGCCATTTTTATTGCGGGCACCTACCAGTGAAACTTCGCCAGAAAAAGGAATGGCTTGCTCAGCAATACATTCACCATAAATATCGGCGGGTAATTCTGTTTCATCTCCGGGACGAATACGCCATTGCCCTCGGCCATCATAACCACCCATGCGGCGCTTAACGATAATGAAATTACCGAGCTCAGAGAATAATTGCGGCCATTGGTTGGTATCAGAGAGTAATTGCCACGGAGCAGTTGCCAGCCCAAGGCTATCCATTAACTGTTTTTGCGGTAGACGGTCGGCCAGACGAGGAAAGATATCTCGATTAGCGAAAGCCTTATGGCGGGCCAGTTCTTGAGTAAGCGCTGTTTCCGGCCAGCGCTCAATTTCAGCGGTAATAACGCTATTCTGATAAGGAACTGCTTCGGGTTCTGCATCAAGGCCAACAGGATAAACCGTGATACCTAAAGGCTCACCAGCTTGACGTAACATGCGGCCGAGCTGACCATTGCCTAATACACAAACTGGCTTCATGCTTCCTCCCGCGGATCGGGATTATTGAGTACATCCTGAGTTTGTGTTTCACGCCAATGGTTGAGGCGTTTCAGTAAATCTTTATCATGACGCGCCAGAATCTGTGCAGCCAGTAGAGCTGCGTTTGCTGCGCCGGCTTTTCCAATCGCAAGCGTGCCGACAGGAATCCCTTTCGGCATCTGTACAATAGAGTAAAGACTGTCTACCCCATTCAGTGCAGCGCTTTGTACAGGTACGCCGAGAACTGGCACTAGCGTTTTAGCAGCCAGCATGCCGGGTAAATGAGCGGCACCACCGGCACCGGCGATAATGACATCAAAACCATGTTGCTCAGCTTGTTGGGCAAAACTGAATAGTTTATCGGGTGTACGGTGAGCAGAAACAATTTCAACATGAAAAGGTACATTAAGAGAAGTGAGAATATCAGCCGCGTGCTGCATAGTCGTCCAATCGCTTTTAGAACCCATGACAATGGCGATTTTGGCATTGTGTTGAGTTGTTCCTGCTAAATCAGGCTGGGCAGTCATAAATCAAATGCTCCTGTGTTTTAACGTCCACCAGAATGAAAATAACGCTTTAAGGCCGCGGATCATATCATGCTCACAAGCTAAGGAAAACGATTGCGTTACTTTATACTTTCGTTGCCATACCTGGATGTGGGTGTTTTTGATTAATCAGAATGGGAAAGAGATAAGATCAATTGATTTATCCGTTATTTTGAACATCGATCCCTGATGATGCCATGCGCCAAGTACACCACGATAAACGGTTTTATCATGCAGAGGAACTTCATGTACAAAAGGGCGGTGGGTGTGTCCATGAATCATCCAGTCAGCTTGATACCGCTCAAAAGTGTCAATAACAGCTTGCTGGTTTACATCCATAATGGCTTCGGATTTTCTGCTGTTGACCGATTGGCTGTTTGCTCGCATTTTTACGGCAATTTTTTGGCGGATAGACAGAGGTAGCAGTAGAAACAGACGTTGGACCCACGGGGTATGAACCCGCTTACGATATCGTTGATAACCTTCGTCATCAGTACACAAGGTATCGCCATGTAGAATAAGCACTCGCTTACCGTACAATTCCAGTACTTTTTCCTGTGGGAGCAAGATAATGCCGCTCTCTTTAGCAAAGCGTGAACCGAGTAGAAAATCACGGTTGCCATGAATAAAGTAACAGCTAACACCTTGTTGTTGCACAGTTTTTAATGCGCTAGCGATTTCACGGTGGAGAGGGTTGTTATCATCATCGCCAATCCAGTAATCGAACAGATCGCCGAGAATATAGAGGCTATCTGCCTGAATGGCATCCTCACGCAAGAAGCGCAGAAAACCGGCAGTGATTGCCGGTTCATGTTCGCTGAGATGTAAATCCGCGATAAAAAGTGTACACATATGCAGTGAATTATTCGCTGACAGTCACTTTTTCGATGATAACATCTTCGAGTGGTACATCTTGATGCATACCGCTGCGACCGGTAGAAACGCCTTTGATTTTATCAACAACATCCATACCTTCGATCACTTCGG
This sequence comes from Photorhabdus africana, assembly GCF_035181445.1. Classification (NCBI taxonomy): domain Bacteria; kingdom Pseudomonadati; phylum Pseudomonadota; class Gammaproteobacteria; order Enterobacterales; family Morganellaceae; genus Photorhabdus; species Photorhabdus africana. Next base: position 76,868 of record NZ_JAXBVE010000002.1, on the reverse strand, counting down.
CAAAGACGCAGTAACCCCAGCCATCAGGGCGCTCAGAGCGGAAGTTCAGGAAATCATTATCAACAACGTTAATGAAGAACTGCGCAGTTGCTGAGTGTGGATCGTTAGTACGGGCCATTGCCAAAGTACCACGGTTGTTTTTCAGATCGTTATTGGCTTCGTTTTTGATAGCTGCATCAGTCGGCTTTTGTTTCATACCAGGTTCGAATCCACCACCCTGAATCATGAAACCGTTAATAACACGGTGGAAAATAGTATTATCGTAGAAGCTATTGCGGCAGTAGTTCAAGAAATTCTCAACAGTTACAGGAGCTTTATCAGCGAAAGTATTAATTACAATATCGCCAAAATTGGTATGGAAAGTCACCATAATTGAAATCCTAATAATAGTTTTGATTAACCCGGTTAGGGCATTTGGACCAAGCGGCTTTTATATCACATCTACCATAATGAGTCAGTACATATTAATTTCAGTGAGCTATCTTGATCACTAACCTTGCAAAGCGCTTAATATCAGGTTTCAATATCCGATTGGACTATGCCCATATCGAGCATTTATTGATGAGATAAGGAATAAATCCAGAATTATCAATTCATTATTTTTAACACACGTACAGTGAATTTACGGAAAATCTCGATGCTAAAAATTTTCAATACCCTCAGTCGTCAGAAAGAAGAATTTAAGCCAATCCATCCAGGGAAAGTCGGGATGTACGTGTGTGGTATCACGATTTATGATCTGTGTCATATTGGTCACGGCAGAACCTTTGTTTCTTTTGATGTGGTTGCTCGTTATCTGCGCTATCTGGGATACGACTTAACTTATGTACGTAATGTGACCGATGTTGATGACAAAATCATCAAGCGGGCGGCAGAAAACAGTGAAAGTTGTGATGATCTGACCGGCCGTATGTTGGCGGAAATGTACAAAGATTTTGATGCGCTGAATATCTTACGCCCTGATCTGGAACCCCGTGCGACTCGGCATATCCCGGAGATTATTGCGCTGACCGAATCGTTGATAAAACGTGATCATGCTTATGTCGCAGATAATGGCGACGTCATGTTTTCCGTCGAGAGTGATCAGGATTACGGATTGCTTTCCCGTCAGGATCTCAGCCAGCTACAAGCAGGAGCGCGAGTGGAAGTGGCTGATGTTAAGCGCAACCCGATGGATTTCGTGTTGTGGAAAATGTCCAAGCCTGGAGAACCAAGTTGGAAATCGCCGTGGGGCGCGGGCCGTCCTGGTTGGCATATTGAATGTTCTGCCATGAACAGTAAACAGCTAGGTAATCATTTTGATATTCATGGTGGTGGTGCTGATCTGATGTTTCCGCATCATGAAAATGAGATTGCGCAATCTACCTGTGCCCATGATGGCCCGTATGTGAATTACTGGATGCATTCAGGGATGGTGATGGTGGATAAAGAGAAGATGTCCAAGTCGCTAAACAACTTCTTTACTATCCGAGATGTATTGGAATATTACGATGCAGAAACGGTACGTTATTTCTTGTTGTCAGGCCATTACCGCAGTCAACTTAACTATACAGAAGATAACCTAAAGCAGGCTCGTACCGCACTTGAACGACTTTATACTGCTCTGCGAGGTACAGATGCTTCTGTATTGTCGGCCGGTGGTGAAGTATTTGAGGCGCGTTTCATTGACGCAATGAATGATGATTTCAATACGCCAGAGGCTTATTCGGTACTGTTTGATATGGCTCGTGAAATCAACCGCCTAAAATCAGAAGATATGGATGCAGCGAATGGCTTAGCGGCTGAATTGCGCAAGCTGGCGGGTATTTTAGGTTTGTTGCAACAACAGCCGGAACAATTCTTGCACCGTGGTATTCAGGCTGACGATGAAGAGATTGCTAAAATTGAAGCGCTGATTAAGCAACGTAATGATGCTCGTAAAAATAAAGATTGGCCGCTGGCAGATTCTGCTCGTAATCAGTTAAATGAGATGGGCATTGAACTGGAAGATGGGCCGCAAGGGACAAGCTGGCGTCGTAAGTAAGCCTGATAGAGTACAACTGCCTTGATAATTAAGGCTCCCTTTTAGGGAGCCTGATCCTGATTACATTATTATGACTTCTCAGTGAGTTGCACACGAATATTAATGACTCTTCCGTCTGGAATATCGCATGGTTCAGCATCATGGTAATAAACGACTTCCCCTGTTGCAGTTACACTTTTTACGCGCTTATTTTGAGCAAATTCTGGAGCGTCTTTATTTTGACGATGGTAACATTCGATTGTTATATCACCGCTGGCTGTGTCTACCGATTCACGCACCCAAATGAGATTTAACCCGTTGCTGTCTGCCGGGATGATAGTTCCACCGTGAATTCCCCATGCACCATCTTTGGCAAAACCATTGCAGCCGCTGATACGATATTTCCCTGTATCTATATGCTTAACAGTCACTCCTTCAGCTTCGCTGGTTAACTCGTAAGTTCCGTCTGGATGAATATCTACAACTGGGCTGGATACTCTGAGAATACCGTTAGTGTCGAAGTGTGTGTTTTTATCTGTCCGAAGTCGGCTAACTCTTGTATTTCCACCCCCATCATATCCGTGAATAAAGCTAATACCGGCATGGTCATAATGCGCGACAAATCCTGCCCATGCGTCATGCATTCTTGTTATATAGCTGCATGCCCACGGATATCCAATACCACTATCGTTCTCTCCAGTTCTAAATGCATGACCACCCTGTGGCAATGATTTTATCCATGCGGTAAAATCACTTAGATTCGCTGGATTAATATACTTTGTCTGGATAAATTCAGATCCTTCGGATTTTGCATATGCCCCAATATCCGCCGGCGTTGGTTTGTTTTTTGTTGTATAAATATCAGTCCAATCTTCCTCAAAGCCATAATTATCACGGGCAGAGCGATAAGCAATTCCACCGTTTCTGTATTGCACTTTCAACTGAAAAGCTGGGCAGCTTCCAGCACCGTTATTGAAATGAGCGATATGCTGAGAATCTATTCCAGGTCTCAGCAAGTCATATAACCCGGTGTCTGCATTCCAAGGGACTGGATTATTAACAGAGTATCCGCCTGCTAATCCGAGTCTAAATGCCCCAACATCCGCTGCCGTTGGTTTATTTTTTGTTGTATAAATATCAGTCCAATCTTCCTCAAAACCATAATTATCACGGGCGGAGCGATAAGCAATCCCGCTGTTTTTGTACTGCACTTTCAATTGAAAAGCTGGGCAGCTTCCAACGCCATTATTGAAATGAGCGATATGCTGAGAATCTATTCCAGGTCTCAGCAAATCATATAACCCGGTATTTGCATTCCAGGGGACTTGATTACTAACAGTGTTGTTTCCTGTTAATCCAAGCCTAAATGCCCCCACATCTCCAGCGTTCAGATTGATATCCCCGGTTAACGCTTTCCCATTAATTTTTCTACTATTCGGTACCGAATTTTTAGCTAAATTGCCGGTTTCTGCTAAGCCGATATTTTTCACAAACGCATTTTTATCAGGAATGTCTGCGCCATTTTGGTTTTTTGCTAATCTGTTGTTAGCATTATCATTTACATCAGAAACAAGTTTTTGAGTGACTGCAAGTGAATTGCTGTTGCCTGTTTTATCTGTGAGTTGAACAATTCCTTTTTGGGTTAGTGAAGCACTTGGAACTTCTGTCGCAATCTTTTTTTCTAAGGCTTTATTTAACTGAGTAGTGAGTTTGACTATATCCCCATCATCCAGAACATCATTGCCATATTGTGTCGCGATAAAGTTAGCTATTACAGATGATATTGTTGAAGATTGACGTAATGCTTTATTAAGTAAATGAGTGGTGATATTTTCTGGTGGAAATCCAGCCTTTAAAGCCGAGCTTGTTTCATACCCTTCTTGGCTTACTACGTTAGCATTATTACTAATAGAAAAAGCTTTAAAATCATTCTTGGGACTCATATACTTTCCTCAAATTAAATAATACTATTTTATAATTAACATATTGAATTATTGTAAAAATAACTCCCGCCAACTCATGCTGATCATAGTCTAGTTAGGAACGAGAATAATGGAATATTCTTATATCTTATAGGATTAATTATTTTTGTATATTTGGTGGCAGTAAATAACTGGAAATTTTGCAACCAGAAATATATCAAAGCTATTTGTATTTAATATATGAAATTCATACTTATATTTTTTTGTTTTTAGAGATTGACCAGAACGTTCAAAACGGATTGAGTTATATTAAGTAGTCTACTATTTGACATGGTTATTTAGTAATAGAAAACATATTACATTTGTTCTGAATAATATGTTTTCTATATTATTACGCTCTGTTTTATGCCTATTTCTATAACTTCATATTGCCAAGAATTAAAGTTACAGTAATAATGGATAATAACGTTGTCCATGTAATAATAGATGCCATTGCCTCATGATCACCACCCATTTGTTTAGCTAATATATAAGCATTGCCGGCACAAGGCACTGCGGAATATAGAATAGCAATGTTTGCGGGAACGCCTGATACACCTAAATATTTTATTATCAATATGGTGATAAGTGGCATTAAAACCAACTTAAGTATAGTCGCATAAGAAATCGAAAGTATCTTTTTTATATGCATGCTGATGATCAATCCAGCTCCTACGGACATTAAGCTTAATGGTGTAGCTGCGTTCGATAAGTAAATAAAAAGTTGCCTGATTGGGCCGGTAATATGAATGTTAAAGTAGTTTAGCAATACTCCAATAATTGCACCAATGATTAGCGGGTTTTTAGCTAAAGCAAGGATAGCACCACCGAGATTTTTCTTACTTCCGTGACCATAATGATTCATTACGAGTACGCTCATAATATTGGTAATAATTATCATATAGGCCACAAAAAATCTGGATAATGCAACTCCCTCACTGCCGAATAGTGATTGTGAAAGTGCTATAAAGACATATGAATTATATCTAACTCCTCCTTGGAAAATGGATGTAAATAGATCTGGTGTAGTGTTAAATAAAAATCTACCGATGAAAATAATAATAGCGATTATTATTGTTGAACTTATGGTTGATACGATTGGATAGAAGTTGTCAGAACCAGAGAAATTAGCTTCACTAATATCTAATATTAATAAAGTAGATTCCAGCAGCCATTGCCTCACATCTGAGCTGTCTAGATTAGTGGAACGGTAGGATGGTACTGATAAAATCAGCTAATGATACTGCTAATTATGCTCATTTCTCCTGTATCGGTACAGGCATGATTTTGAGATCATGCGCGATACTAAATTCTGCTTCGGTTTTTTCCCGCAGAGTCTCTAATGTGACATTTGGCGCATGTTCTTTCAGGATTAACTGGCCTTGTTCAAAGCAGAAGACGCCTAATTCAGTGACAATCATGTTGACTTTGTTGATGGCGGTAAGTGGCAGAGTACATTGCTTGAGGATTTTTGCTGAACCGTCTTTGGTGCAATGTTCCATTGCAATGATGACCTTGCGCGCTCCAGTGACAAGATCCATTGCTCCTCCCATACCAAGGACCATTTTCCCCGGTATCATCCAACTGGCTAGATTGGCGTGTTGATCAACTTGCAGACCGCCCAGAACACAGGTATTTACGTGACCACCTCGGATCAAAGCAAAAGAGAGGGCACTGTCAAATATGGCAGCGCCGGGCAGGATACCGCAAGGTTTTCCGCCAGCGTTGACCAGATTGGGATGTACTTCTGTAATCGGTCCAAGGCCCAGTATGCCGTTTTCTGACTGGAGAGTAATATGAATATTATCAGGCAGATAGTTCGGGACTTGCGTGGGAATGCCGATGCCAAGATTGATCACGTCGCCATCTTGTAGTTCGAGAGCAACACGGTGGGCAATGACTTGTTGAGTATTCATTATTAGTTTTCTCCTGGATAAACGATGTAGTCGATCAATGCGCCGGGTGTTATAACGCAGTCCGGTGTAATCTCACCGACTTCAACCAACCTGTCCGGTTCGGCAAGTGTGATGTCCGCTGCCAAGGCGATCACTGGGTTAAAATTTCGGGCGCTTAACTGATAGGTCAGATTACCGTGATAATCGGCAAGATGAGCCTGAATCAACGCGAGATCGGCGCGTAGCGGGAGTTCCAACAAATAGTCTGTTCCATTGAGGGTGATTTTTTGTTTCCCATTTTCGACAATAGTACCCACTCCGGTTGGGGTTAGAAATCCGCCCAGACCGGCGCCTCCGCAGCGAATACGTTCGATCAACGTACCCAAAGGAACCAGTTCTACTTCTATTTCTCCAGCAAGCATTTTGCGTCCGGTTTCCGGGTTAGTGCCAATATGTGAGGTGATAACTTTTTTCACTCTGTTATTAACCACAAGGGGGCCAATGCCGGTGTCGATACGGCCAGTATCATTAACAATCAAGGTCAGGTTTTTTACACCGGAGTCCAGCAATGCGGTAACCAAGTGAGGAGGTGTACCTACGCCCATAAAACCACCGGCCATAATGGTCATGCCGTCATAAAAATGCTCCATAGCTTGTTGTGTGCTAATGAGTTTATTTTTCATATCGATTCCTTATATAGGATATATGGATATACCCGTTATCCTTCAAGTTGCCTCTTTGTTGGCTGCACTCGCTCACCCCGGTCACATCGTTATCTATGCTCCCGGGGATTCTCTCCCTTGCCGTCGCGATGCATCTTGAAATCCATAGGGTATATAGGCGTGTATCAGTAAAGCGGTTGGTTGCTGTGATCAAACGAATATCGGTTTTAATGGTTTGGCTGCCACCAGGACATTCGAACTCTTTTTCATGGCTGAACAACTCGTTTTCGAGTAAGGACTCCGGTAAAGCCCCACAGTTAATTTTGATGAACGGACCTTTAGCCCGCGGACTATTATAATGAATGGCTTTAGCGATTAGCCCTTTACCGGTACCACTTTCACCAGTAATTAATACTCTGGCGTGGCTACGGGCAATTTTCGCGCTGTCACAGCACAACGCCATCATTTTGAGGCTGTTAGTTAAGATCCGATCCCAACCGTAGTTGTCGGATGAGGCACGGCGTCGTTGATTGACTTCCTGCTTCATCAATTAGCCTCCGAGAAATCTCGCTGTTCAGGATATAGGGGGAAAGGCGGTGATTGGGAGTATAGAAAGCGTTGCCGAATGGGAGCAAGGGGGAAAATGGGTAAGTGTGAGGGGCTTCTAATGGGTTTGGTTCACTTTAGCCTTATAGGTGTATGGCGTAGGGATGATCTGTTAATACCGGGAGGCACAGCATTGTATTCAATGCCGTGCTTTGAATACATTCACTAAGATAATTTTAGATGAGGGTTTCTAAGAGAAATAGTTATCGTTCCGACCTGATTACCGTTGCGGATATCTTTTCCATAATTAAAATCAAAATATTTCATCTGATCTCCGGTTTCTACTACCTTTCCGTTAATCGCTGTGAAATTTTTACGTAGCAGTGTATTGAGGCCATAAGCATTAGCATCTTTTGGTGCAACATCAATGACAACTTTTCCTGTATTCTCTTTTCCTTCAGCCATGAAATTGAATACACCTTTAGGGTAGTTTTCTCTGTGAATATTTAATGGAAAGTGGATGCCATCTATAGAGTTGAGATTTAATGAAGTTGCTCCGGCTTTTAGAGTGAAATTTGTGTCGAATAAAGGTTGACCTTTTTCATCTAAATCAGTTTCTATTCTTAATTTTTGAGAATTTATGGACATCTGTGCATTATCTTGTAAGATAATATTGCTATTATATATATCGATAAAATGACTTTTAAGCATAGCGTTAGAGTATTCTGTGATAAAGAAATCACAATTTAGTGAAATATTAGTTTTTAGCACTTCATTATTTTCTTGTGTTTTTTCTACAGTCCCCACAACCTCTACAGTAAGCTGGCTTTTTCCTGACATAGTCACTGTTGATTCTTTTAATTTTGTATTTATGTGGTTGCTAATTCTTACAATACCGGCATTTTCTATTTTGAAGGTACTTGAGTTTTGTAGTTCAATTCTATGTCCATGTTTGCCTGAAATTTCACGATTAAGATAAAAGTTAACAGGTTTTTCTTTTTTTCCAGATATTATGAGATTTCCTGATGATATTTTTATTGTTTTTGATAAAGTTTTATTGCCCGGATTATCTTGGGCAGTCTGTAGTTGATTAAGAATAGGCCACTTAATATCATAGTCGCTAGGGCAATCATTTTTATCAAAAGACAGTGTTAATGTATTTTCTCCAGCATCCATTGTGAAGGTGGTGCCAATTTCTTTATTAAATGAGTATATTGGAGGAATCGTTTTGTTATCATACTCTTCAGTGTATGTTTGATCTCGATCCGGATACCAAATAAAAGAGTTTTCAGATTTTTCGTTCATTTTTAGCCCTTAGTATTGATTTTTCATAATTAAAATTTGTTTAACATAAATATAGTTCAAAATAAGTAGATTTCAAGATACTTTCAATCTATTTTATTGTGGTTTTGTTACTGGTGAATGGAGCCTGATATCAGTATTTTTCGTTGTTTTTGGTAAAAAACTTTCAATGGTTTATACCCTATGGATTTCAAGATGCTTTGCGACGGCAAGGGAACGAATCCCTGGGAGTATAGATAACGATGTGACCGGGGTGAGAGAGTGCAGCCAACAAAGAGGCAACTTGAAAGATGACGGGTATATATTAGGTACTTTATAGCAACGCTTATATTTCACCAATATACTTTCTGTGGCGGACTAACCAGTTTTCTCGTGCATTTTGCATTTTGCAAGTTGCAAAGGGGAAAATTCTAATTACTATGCGTTTCGTTTTATTGTTAGGAATAATTATTATTTAAAGATATTGTATACAGGATAAAGGATTTAATTATGGAATAGTAATCAGTTCGAGGTAATATATCTTGTTTGCATTATGTACTTTGCTTGGATAATAAAAATATCCAATTTGATTGTTTAAAATAATTTAAAAAATTAGTGGAAAAGAGTGGGGCTTCAGCTATAGTTAATCACTAATATAACATGATAGATAAAAATAATTATTTACTCTGTAAATAAAAAATAAAGTTTACCATTTAAAATTATCTTTAAATTTAAGGAGGAGATAAAAGATTAATTCATCAACTAAGAGCCTATCTCAATAGGCGTAATTGTTGCAGGCCATTCTTATCAATGAACAGTGAACACGGACAGCGCGGAAAAACCGGAGCGTACACGTAGTACGTGAGGATTTTGAGCACTGCCCAGGTTCGCTCTTTATGGCAAAGAAGGGCAAATAAAATAGCCCTATTGGGATAGGCAGTAAATTAGATATAGTATTTTATATTTGGATGTGAATATTAATTTTATTCAAAACTTTATCGTAATTTTTATTTAATTTATTAATAACATAGGTGAATGAAATGATGGAAAAATTAGATGCTGTTGATGCTCAGAAAGTCCTTGATTCGTTAAAAGTAACAACTGTTAAAATGATTCACAATACCCTGGACGATGCGTTGCGTGCGACAGTCAATGACGTGACCATACCTCCGATTATAGATTCAGGAAAGATGCAGCCTAGAAATACCCCAATTCCATTGATAAACCGTCATAGTGATCCTAACGATGTACTTCTATACAGAACTGTAACTGATGACGTAGACGATTCTCAGAATATTTGGGTATTCCAAGATCTAGAAAGTGATAAAAATATTATTAAGTATCATGTTGGTAAAACGTTTAAATTTGAAAAAGCGAAAGAAATGAGGGGCGTTAATGGGGGCGGTGGAGGTAAGCTTTTAGTATTTAAGCTGAGTGATCCAAAAGATAAAGCCTCTATTGTTCCGACAATATACAATGAGAAATAATGGTGTGCCAAGAAATATACTTTCTTGAAGAGTCCCGTCGTTTTTAAATTTTAGTTCAAGGTTACGCTTCATTAACTGACGCCAAACGCTTGGACAATTTAAACTAAGCGACAATTAAAGTCTGAGCCCTATATTTAGTGGGGCTCAGGCATTTTAATTTGTATTTAACCTAATGGTGATTGTCATCGTGAATATGTTCTTCCTGATATTGCTCTTTTAGGATGGATAGTAGAAATGATGAGATAATATTTTGTGTTTGCAGAAATAGGAACCGGTTTATTGGGAATAATATAGAATATTGCAAATTTGCATTATTGATGTTGAATGGTAGTGGTACAGTGCCTGATTCAGCATTGTACCATAAAGAGAAAAATTAGTTCTTACCTGCTGCGTATTTTACCTTTATTTCCGATATGATTGCTATTGTTATTTGAGTGATATTATTATAGTGCTGACTTGCTGGCCTTGGCGGGTTACTGCTCCATAGCTATAATTAAAATATTCTTTAATTCCTATTTTATGATCGACAGCTATGAGTTTTTGCTTAAATATTTCATCCCAAAAATCAGTATCCGTCAAGCGTGGATCTGGGATATCAATTATTAATTTTCCTTTATTCTTTCCTTCTGTAGTAATAAAATTGAATAAACCTTCAGGATATTTTACGTAGACAAGATCAATCGGAAAATTGATTCCAGTAAAAGATGATATATTTAATTTTGGGGAGCCAGCTCTGAGATTGAATTTTGTTTTTACTTCATCTATGCCACTTCTTAACATTATACCATTGTTAGATAAATTTACGACTGAATCATCACATATGTTTATATTACAATAATTGAAATTTCCATCTCCTAAGTAGAGGTCGCTACTCTCAAGAGTGAATTGAGATGACCCATGCAGAGAAATATCACTTGCTAGGAAAATAAAAGCGGGGGAATCTGACAGTATCTTTTTTATTTGTTTTATTTCGAATTGGCTGTTTCCTGACATCGTTAGTTTAGGATATTTATTTTTGTCTAAGGTGATATAATCGATAAACATAAATACAGTTCCTGGATTTGTGATTTTTAAAATACCAGAATCTTTAAGATTAAGACTGGCATTTTCAGCACACCCCAAATAAGCAACTGTATGATCTCTATTCTCTGATGTATAGTCTACTTTTAATGTCCCTGTGGATATATTTAAGTTAAATATTTTACCATCGTCGGCCATATTTCCATGAAATACTGGCCAATAAATAGGTGTTTCATCAGAGTCATTTTGTAATGTTAATATTTCATCCTGAGCTTCCATGGTAAAATTAGTATTATCCTCTTTATCAAAGGAACTTGATGGTGGTAGTTTGATGGTTTGGGTTCCATCTCTTTTGGTGTATGTCTGAGATATATCAGGGCTCCAAGTAAAACCTTCGCTCATTTTAAACCTCTCATAGGAATGAATATTTTTTCATAATTGAACATAGTTAAAGTAAATATAGTTCAAAATAAGAGGGTTTCAAGGTGTTGAATGAGATTATTGTATATTTTACCATTTTTTATCTTATTGAAGATAAATTAAATCGGATTAAATAGGTTGATTTTGTTTATAGTCGATAAATTTTATTGTGATTTTGTTATTGTTTTATACTGGAATTAATTATTGTCATTTTTCCATATTGCTCTGTCTAATTAATGCTTGATGAATGAAAATTTATATTTAATTCATTGGAATCTTGTAGGGTAAATAATATCATTTTAATGATAACCATTTGAAATCAACATACGGTTTTTTTCATATTATATACCCAATGGATTTCAAGGTGGATCGCGACAGCAAGGGAGAGAATCCCCGGGAGCATAGAGAATTATGTGACCGAGGTGAGCGAGTGCAGCCAACAAAGAGGCAACTTGAAAGATGACGGGTATATACGATAATTGAATGATTCTTAAAGGATATATAAATATGAAGAAATTTATGTTAGGAGCATTACTTCTCGGGATTGCGTTTGTCGCAAACGCAGGCAGTGGGGCCGATAAGTCTATTGAAACTAACTGATCAAGAGTGTATTGCGAAGTGGTATATGTCTAGTGCTTCCCAGTCTTGTGATGTATTAATTTGGAAAATCGGAGAGACTACTTGCGCTATTACAGCACAATGTCGTATTGCTCATGGACCGGCTGTCGATAACGGTACTCGGTTTTTCCCGTATCCTAAGGTATCACAGCTCGTGAACTGCGATGGTTATTTACAGACTAGATGTTAGCTTTATTTTCATTAATTTTAGGTTACGGGTTGTCGCCTGATTAGGGTGTTAGGGGAAAATTGTAAATTCAAACTCAGTGCCGTAATCTCGGCAAATAGGGCTTGTGGATAAAAACTTTTCATAATTAGCTAGTTATGGCTATGGTAAAGCCATGCAATATGGATAAAGCCGAAATTTAGGATAAGGGAGAACACTAATAGAAAAAAATAAATGAAATTAAAATTTGCTAATGACCAATCAATGTGATTTAATAGCGTCACTGGTTTGGAAGTACAGACCTATTTATGAAAAGTATTAATGAAAAGTATTAAAATTAAAGCAGTTCACCATTTAGCGTTATCCTCGATACCACTTCATTGCGAATTTCTTCTAATTAGTACCCATAAGTAAAACTGAAAAACAGACCTCACAACGCCTTATGGCAACTTAAGAAAATTAAAGGAAAATTCTATGTCTAATGCAATGACTGGTGCAGTAAAGTGGTTTAACAATGATAAAGGTTTTGGCTTCATTTCTCCAAAAGATGGTAGCAAAGATGTTTTTGTTCATTATTCTGCAATTCAGAGTAATAATTTCAAAACATTGGAAGAAGGTCAGGAAGTTTCATTCTCTATTGAGAATGGCGCTAAAGGCCCATCTGCGGTAAATGTTATCGTATTATCTTGATTTAGCTTAACTGCTTAAATCTATTAGCGACTTTACGATAGCGATGAAGGTAATATCCTGAGTAGTTAAAGTTGTTAATATGTAAAAACCCGCTTAGTTGCGGGTTTTTTGCATGGTGGTATTAGTATTTTGCTTGACTCTTTGCTTGATTATTTTGCCTTGGCAGTTTAAAGGGAGCCAAATATTGAAGCTCCTATTAGAACTTATATTCCAGTAGTGGTTTGTATTTAAGCGATCAAACCCGCATCAAGGAAGGCGGCAGATTTTTAGGTTGTTGGGTTGTGTTAGGTGTCAGGCGTTGCTCAATATCATCAATAAAGCGTTCCAACCAAGCTTGTAGCTCGGCTACATCTACTTCGGCCAAGGGGCGTTGTGACCATAGAATGGTTTGTCCATCCAAATCCCCTTGAACATGAGCTGGCCAATGTTGCCCAAAAAGATTGTTGGCATGACTGATTTCAGACCCTAATTCGCAGAACAACTGTAGCCAGTTGTCGTGATAACAGCCAATCAATACTTGAAAACGTCCATCGACTTCCAAAGTGTAGATACCATCGTCGGTAGGGGATGCGGGCACTCCAAGTTTAGAGAATAGCGCTTCTATAAGCTGGTGATAGTCGTGTGTCATCGTGTTTTAGGCTCGAAGTTGGAAACGTAGAAATTTTGTCCCAGCCCAATTTCCTTGTTGTACATGGATTTGGACCAGAAATCTTGAGAGAACCAGTTGGAGAATGAGGTTTTATCCGGGAAGTTGAACTCGCCGAAGTTAGGATCGAAGAAGGTAACCCCCTTCTGGTCATCTACATAGGCAGCCACGGCGTGCCCGGCCATTTGTCCTTCAAAACTGATCTTTTTGTAGCCTGATCCCTTATCACCTGTATCCAGAATGGCGTTTAATAGCTCTTTTGTACCTTTGCTACCAGTTTCGCCGTTTGCATCAAGCTGGCTTCGTGGTTGGATACCGTTCTCGTGGAGCCAAGATTCGGTTATTTGGTTTTGCTCGGCATATGGATCCAGGCCATCCATCTGTAACTGCTTAATGGAAACCAGAGAGTCGATATGGAATTGGCCTTTCTGGCCGCCGACGTAAAGCTGATCGAAGACACTTTCCCCTTTGGCATGAGCGCTTATCCAATGAGCTGATATGGATTCACAAACCCCGCCGGCGGTGTCACTATGTTTCATGATTTGATCCAGAAAGGTGCCTTTGGTCTGGGCAAACTTGAAAGTGACTTCGCCACCGTGCTTACTTGCAGAATCTCGAACACTCCCTAACTTGGTGCTCACCGCAAAGTGGACAATTCTGTCCTTTATCATGCTGAACGAGAAGCGGCTCTCTTGATTCTTCTTGCCATCGGTGGTCAGTTGGCGATCGAGCATAGAGTGGCCCGGTAGATTGCGTTGAATCGCCGCTGAGAGGCGCTCTAATAATCCGGGTCTGGGGGAAGAGACTTTCAGGGATTTACCCGACAGTTCACCCTGTGGTTGATTAACGGCTGTGGTATCGAGCTGTTGAGTAGGAAATATTCTTTGGTGATTAATACCTGAGATGGGAGACAATGGTCACTCCTTAAGTGGTTTTTTGAGATATACGTTTGGAGATTAGGTAGAGCGAATCATAATGTTTTGTCGAAATAGAGAATATTAATAACGGCAGAAGAAATTTTCACTTTCCGTCGAAAACCGGTTATCTCTTTGAAGCGTGATGGCGTCGTCAACTTTGCCATTGGTTATTGATGGCTGACATCAGTGCTTCTAATTGGCTATCCAAACTGGCATCAATGATCCCGACTTCTGTTTCTAAAATACAGCCCCCTTGATCGAGACGCTCATCAGCAGTGATCTCTAAGTAGCCAATTTCAGGGAAATCTTTGTGTACCCGTGATATTTGTTCGCGAACTGTTGCGGCCTGTTCAGGATTAACGCGCAAGATAACCTGTTTTTGGTTACTGACTAATGACAGGGCCTCACGAACTACCTGTAAAGTGAGGGAAACCTGGTCATAATTCTTTAGGATTTTACGTACAGCCTGCAAGACTACATCGCTCATTTGTTGCTCGACCTGCCGATAATATTGTTGGCATTGCAACTGGGTTTGATGAATTAGGTTAGCTTGTTCTGCGCGGGCAGCATCAATGCCTGCTTGCCAACCTAACTCTTTTTGTTGCTCATACACTGCCTGCGCATCATGTTCAATTTCTTGTGCCTGGAGTCGGGCAGCCTCAAGCAGAGATTTGGCACTGAGGCAGGTCTGATAGTCTGCTTTACGCAGTATTTGGAGTTCAGGAGACAGTTGAAGATGCTCTGTTGTTATTTTAATAAATGGTAACATTCTGAGTTCACTTGCTTAGCCAATTTGAGACACAATGTTTGTGCCAATGGTCGTTCTGCCTGGCTGACAGGCCAGGCCGCGAGGTTTTCATGAGAGGGAAGCCGCAGGCTCAGGCGCTTAGCGAAATCAATAGGAGGAGACTCCATCGCCGTTAGCCAGAACTGTAAGGCACTGGTACGAAAATAGTTTGTATTGATTTCTGGTGGTAATGAGCGCTGCCAGCCAGTCGGCCAGTTGCCGATAATGATGTCGAGATACTTTAAGCAGAAGCGATGTCCCTCTTTTCCTAGTGAGTCATGTAAGTGGCGAAGTTCTGTCGCCATCAGACAATGGCGAATAGCTTGCCCATGAAGTAAAGCTCCTAGCCAGGTAAGCAGTTGTTCTAAGCACGATTGCTCTAACAGGGCGATGTTTCCCAATCCAGTTGGTAATTCATAATCCACATTTAGATCAAATTGGGTTAGCAGTAGTCCATTAAGCCTGGGAGAGTTTCGCCACTCAGGTAGGGAAGATAAGACGGTAAGCCATTCTGGTGATAGATGATCAGAATGAATATAGCTGGCAGGGCAAAACCGAAACTGATAGGGCGTTAATGCTGTTGCCATTATTGTATCCTGCTGCGGTGCCACAGGAATTGTGCTAGGTTGCTGATAAATAACAGGGCTAATAATAGCACCAACAGCCCAATCAACCGTCCCTGTGACTCTTCAGTCACTTGGATAGAGAACAGAGTGGAGTAGCGTGGTGCCAACGGTACCTGACGCACGCCTGCGGCGGGCACTAATACGACACTGATCCGATCATAACTCAATCCTTCAATGCTGTTATTAACCAGCTGCTTGATTTGAGGGATGTAAGTGTCGAGTTGCACGTCCGCTGCGTGTTTAATAAACACCGAGGAAGAGGCTGGCGATAGCTTTTTGCCCAGTCGGTCTTGCTCCTCGGGTAAAACAACGTGTACCCGGGCGACGAGCACGCCATCGATCTCGGAAAGTGTTCGGGCAATCTCCTGTGCTTTAGCAAAGTTGAGCCGTGCCCGCTCCTCTATTGGTGAGGAGATAAGGCCGTCCTTGGGGAAGACATCTTGTAACGAAGAGAAGTTCTCCCGTGGATATCCTTTACGTTTGAGTACTTCAACAGCTTGTGCCACATCAGACTCTTCGACTAACAGCTTGATATTGCCATCTTTGTCTGGTTGCTTATCAGAGGAAATGCCCGCTTCCTTGAGTAAGGCTAACATTTCGTTGCCTTCTTTTTGGCTCACATCGGTATAGAGTTCGATTTTACAGCCAGTTAGCATCAGGACAGCGAGCATAACGCAGATTATATAGTGTTTCTTCACAGCTCCTCACTGGGCTTTCATTAGGGTTTCAATGTTTTGATTGAGTCGTCCTACCGTTTTGGCAATCAGCTCTTCTTGCAGGGTGATTCGCATCAGAGACCACTGCATTTGCATCAGGCTGTTAGGGTCACTACCAGGGACCGCTAACTGTGTTTCCAGCTCCTGTTTCGCCTGAGTGAATTGTTGTTTGAGCTGACCCAATTCATTGATCAGATTGCTTTCAATTCCCTGATCTTGATTGGACATAGCGTGTTCAAAACTCGCAATATTTTCGGCACTGGCCTGATGTGTATTCAGTTCATCCAGGCTGGTGATCAGTGTCTCACTTATCTGTGGTAGATCCATGGTTCCTCCGAATTTGAGGTGTGTGCAGTTTATTTAGGTTGTCTATCCTTGTTTCATGCTGTTGTGGCTGATCCATTATTCTTCCAGATCAGGTTTGTGTGAGTTTCGTATCAGGTTATCCACCATACCGTTACGGGGGATCAGCGTTTTTAACTCTTGTCGGATAAGGTCACTCAGGTACTCATTGCCAGGAATAGTTTCAATCTTGCCGAGTACCTTGAGGAAAACCGTCTCCTGTTGTCGACCCATGGGGGCGAATTCACGAACAATTTTTCTAAGTTCCGGTAGATCCAGTGGTGGTTTGATGTTGCCTGTCAAGCAACCAAACTGCGACCATAGGCGCTCTTGTACCGGAGCGATCAGCTTGTCTTCTAACTGAGCACGTTGAGCGGGCTGTTTATCAGGCGATGAAGCTTGATACCACTGCCATATCACTTTGCGTTGTGTCGCTGGATCGAAGTCGCCTAAAACGTTTTCCAGCGGTTCTCCTTGAAGCCAGCGTTGTTGGCGCTCTTTCAATATTTGCTGATTGGGCGTGGTTTCCAGTGCTTGCTCAAAGCTGTGCTGGTGCTTGGAACTGACCGAAGGCTGTACCGTTGGTTGCGACACGGTGTTATAGGATGGCCCTTCAATCCTATTCATGAGCCAGTTGTTCCCGCATGCCGTCAACGAAGGAGAGCAATTGTGGATCGCTACTGCCAGCCATTCGCGTCAGTCTCTGCTCCAGAGCTGATGCCAGCCCCAGACGCCACTCACACAACGCTAACCAAGGTTCTAAACTTGGCCAAGGAAGGTCCCGACCAAAATCCAGAGCCTGTTGATATTTGCCTTGGTTCGTTAGAGAAGAGAGCCGAATCAGGTTTGCTGCTTCTTGCTCTTCTTCGCCTGACATCAGCCAGTCGGCAATAATATTGGCTTCGTCATGGCAGTGATGGCCGCTTCCAACCAGAGCAATATCTGCCAGTAGCCCTTTGAGTGAACGTGTCATGATTAGATCTTCTGTAATATTCCCTGCATCAGGTCTTTCATGGACCGGGTGACAGTAGAGTTAATGTTGTAGATGACCGACCATTTGTTAATCTTGTGTTGTAAATCAGCTAGCAGAGCGGGGTTGTCGGCACCCTTGTTGAGTTCGGCGATTGCTTCATCAACATCTTTGTTGGCTGTGTTAGCTTGTGTCTTCAACTGGTCAGCAACCTTATCGAGGGTATTGACTGTTGTTGCGGAACTAAAAATTTGGGCCATGATGGTCTCCTTCTGTTGTGTTAAGTATTGTGATTGCAGCTTGGATGGCATCAGCCTCCAGTTGCCATTGTTGGTATTCTTGCACCGAACCGCCACATCTCAGGCGTTGTTGGATATCGTTCAGCGCCTGAGAAAGGCGATGTTGTATTTCGTTGACATAAGTGGGATCAGCACCAAACAGTCGTGCTTCCAGGGATGTCATCATGAAGCTGGGCTCCTGTTAAGTTTGACGATAAATTGTTGCTTACCCTTGGTAATAACAATCGCATCTTGACGGATGGCCTCGATTATTAAACCGTTTTCTGTGGTTGCTCCAACCGGGTAACGCAGGTTGTTTTTGAGTACCACATAGGGCACACGCCCGAGAGAAACGGCCCGGACGTCGAAATTGAGCTCATCATTGCGGGTGAGCTGCTTATTATTCAGTAATACCAGAGCCGGCTGGTTGCCGAACTCTTGCTTAAATACCTGCTGTAAGCGGTAGAAGTTATGCGTTTGGTGTTCATCCAGTTGACCCGTGAACTCGATACGATCGTTTTTATCCTTGTAGGTCAGCGTGTCAGGTAAATCATGTTTAACTAATAACATATCCAGTCGCTTGATATGGCTACCCGTGAACTTCGTCTTGTTTTCTATGCCCAGTAAGCCTGGAACATCACGTTTGAGTAGTGACTCGATATCGTTCCATTGCTGGCTGGTATCAGTGACTTCGCCTATAAGGCGAATCCAACCGGGTTGTTTACCATCGCTACTTTGGAGCTGGGCATAACCTAATTTTTGTAAAATGAAATCTACCCCCTGACGTAACTCTTCCATAGTACGTAACTCCAGCCGATAACTGAGAGAGTGGGTATCGAGATACTGTTGCAGGGCCAGCCGTTGGTGGTTGAGAGCGACATAACCTTTGAGCAACGGCGGCCCGTGATTGGGCATCATTTGTACGCTCACCTGGCGATAGGCTGAATCACTGCTGAGAAAACGGCGTAGTTCTTGCTCGGCTATGCCATTGGACATGTGGTTTCTTTGCCATCCTTCATGTCCAAGTAGCGCCAGAAGACCAAGAGCTAGCACCAGACAAAGTATCAACATCCCGCCAGCTACCCAGCTACGATTTTGGCGGGCAGGGCGCTGATATGGCGTGACCGTCGGTTCAGCGAGTTGGTTTGGGAATGCATGTTGCTGGTCACAAAAAGCCCACAATAACGGCCCCGCCTCCTGACGGGCCAGCGCTTGCAATGTCGCACCCGGTGACAGCGGTTCGCCATTCTGGCTTGGTGCGACTTCCCCGGCCCATTCCAACAGGCGAATTGAGTCTGGTTCGACTTCTAAGATCAGGTGCACAGGAGCAACATCTTCATCCACCAGAACGATATCTGCCTGTAGGGGGTCTGAGCCGATGGCTAAACGCCCCTCAGCTAAATTGACCTCAATACTTTTATTCAGTCCGCGGTAAAAGCGAATTTTCCAACTCATCTATTCGCCTTATTTTGTACACGAACACACCAGGTTTCCTTCAGTGAACATTGCTGTTCAATGACTCGCCATCCGTAAGTGTTACCCATTCGGCATGAGTCTAAAAATGAGCTTTTACCTGCTTGTCGTAGTGTTTCTTGTATTTGACGAGCTGAGGATAATGGTTGGCATTGTGCACTCCCTAGAACTTTGCCCAACGATAAGCTCTGATTAGAGATATCCTGTGTTGCCAGTAATCCAGGGCGTAGATCTTGTCCGTTACCAAGAGCCAGATAATGGGCTATCCCACTATCAATCAGACGTGGCTCAATAATGAATAACCGTACTGATCGCCGAACTTGCTCACTGGTATTGCGAAACAAGACACCCAGATAGGGGATATCGCCTAAAAATGGCACCTTGCGTGTTATTTGACTCATTTCGTCGCGGTAGATGCCACCAATCAGCAGACTTTGCCCATGTCCAACTCTGGCAACGGTATCGACGACGGTTCGGCTGATGGTCGGGATGCCATCCTGTCCTGAGCTATTAGGTTTCTGGTTACCATCCTCAATATGCAAGTCTAAACTGATTTCAGGAGAATCGCCTACTTGGATGACTCTGGGGATCATGCGTAGCATAGTGCCATAGGTCAGGCTTTTAAGTTCGGCAACCCGTTCACCATTCACTTTCACGTAGTAGGTTTCATTGTTGTCAATGACGGCTTGCGTATTCTCCTGCGTTAAAAGCGTTGGGCGAGAAATCACCTGAGCGCTTCCTTTACTTTCTAGCAAGGTTATTTTGGCGAGCAGGTAATCCAGACCACGGCGATCAACCAGGCTACCTAATGCGGCTGAACCGATGCTTTCACCTTTTTCTTTGATCTCTGTTTTTTCCCTGGCAGACGTTGTGATATCAATGATATGGCGAGGCCCGGTGTTGATGCCGACTTGCCAGTCAACTCCCAGTTCTGAAAGGTTGTTTGCGTCAATGTCGACGATGGAAAGGGCAACTTCAATTCGGGCGGAGGGTTTATCCAGTGCGTTGATCAAATGGGCGTACATGGACATCCTTTCCGGGTTATCCCGTACAATGATGGCATTTAGGGAGGGTTCTGCTTGTACGACTGCACGGCTTGAGTAGCTTTCTCCCATAGAAGAAGATGATGCTTTACCAGTAACAGCGGTTACATTGGTATCACCGAGCAGGCGGGAGAGAATGGTGGCTATGCCCGGCGCTTCAATACTGGTATCACGATACTGGATCTTGCGATCGACCACTGAGGCGTATTTGAGCGGGAAAATTTCCACTGTCAAGGCACCCGTTTTTTCGCTACGCAGCAATGACTGCTGTTCCAGTGCGGATGTAGTCTGATCAACCAGTTCAAGATAACGAGGAGGGCCTGATACGTAAACCAGTTGGTTGCTTGGATCAGGACGCCAGCCAAAGCGTGACTCCCAAATACCGGAACGTTTTAGGGCTTGCTGTAACTCCGTTGCGTTGGTTCGTTCAAGTTTAAGCAGGCGCGATTGTATTTCATTGTTTTTGAATACATACAGCACACTCCCGTCGTAGTACCAGACCAGATTATAGAGAGAGGATAAATGTTGCAGGAATTCCTGAGGAGTGTCCTGCTCGAAATGGCCGTTAACTTGATCGGTTACCTTGTCGCTGACAACCACTGATGCTTCATAGTTGGCACCGAAATTAACCAGTACATCCCGCAAGCTTTCTCCTTTTGCCAGATAGCTATAAGGCGCAGGAAACCAATCCAGATCTTGGCTATAAGCAGAGGGAAGCATCACACCGCTGATACTCAACGACAATAGTAGGGAACGGCATAGCCTTTGGAATGGTTTCATGGTTGCCATATTGCCTGTTTCCATTGAGGGGCAGATTGGGTTTCCGACAATAAAGCCATGACTTGTTCCAGTAGATCGACGTGCAGAGTTAGCATTTGTTCCAGTATTTGAACATCCAAACTATCAAGGTCAAGGCGTGCTTCCAAAATAAGATTCTCTGATTCATCTAAGGTCAATGCATGGGGAGCATGGCGTCCCCAGCGTGTAACTTGTTGCAATAGTGTTTTCAATAATTCAGCGCCTGATGGATCTTTTGGATTATGGCGCCAGCTTAGCGGGCTGGATAACACAAGTTCAGTTCCCTGTTGGCGAAAAAACAGGTTGTAGTTATCAATGTGCAAATGGTAATGCCCTTGTCTATCGGAAACAAAAGGCTTCTGGCCTAAGCGATTGGCCAAATGATTGAGTAGAGTTTGCATGTTTCCTCTAATAATTAGGTCGTCGATTGCCAGTAAAAATTGTCCTGTGGCAGGCACAGAAAACGGGCGCAAAGCCATTTTTGCAAGTGAATAGCCGCCTCGATGTTATGCTCTAAAGTAGTCAACCATGCCCAACAGGATGACAGTGCTTCGGGAACCGGCATAAAAGCGGTTAGGTTGCCGCCAGTCTGGAGTGCATCTAGCCCGGTAAACCAGTTGGGCCATGCTTCGCGAGCTTGGGTTTCCGTTGTCAACAGCCGCTTTTCTAATAGTTGCTTGCGTTGCTTAAGCGCTGCTTGCAAAGATATAACCTCTTGATGTTGTTGTTCCCGGCATTGAGACGAGACGCTTTCGGCTTGCTGCCAAAAATGCGCTTTGGCATGCAGTTGCCGTTCTTGGATCTGTAACTGATCAAATTCAGTGAACCAGCAGTCTATCTCTGGCTCCAACAAACGGAGCCACCAGTCAAATAGCGGCTGTAATACCCAGTGCTGTAAAAGATGTCTGTCAGCTAGGTTTATGCGGTCACCCAGTACCTTATTCCAGTCACATTCCGGTTCTGCCACCGCTCTAATAAGCTGTTGTAGGTCATCACGCCGCAAAGCTTGCCCGCAGTTTAACCGTCTACGAAACCAGACGGATTTCATCAAGCTTTCCAGTTGGTGTCTGGGTAACAAGCGTTGTAATAAAATAAACTGTTGGCTATTGATAATGTCTCTATTCTGATACTGAATAGCCGATGATTTTCCGAGTAATTGATCCCGGCGTGGAATTCCCGACTGCGTGACAGAGATCTTGCGGCCGAGAAACATGCTGGTTCGAGTCTGATTATGGTGTTGCTGGCTCATGCTATGCTCATCTTGCTGCTAGTCACTCTTGTCGATTAAATTAGGGATGGCCCTATTTTATCTGTCAGGCCAACGGTTAACTTGTAAAAAACGTCAGATTATTTTAGCCAATCGTTACTCTTTGCCATATCTGGCTCGACTGGGCGTGCAATTAAAGCGTCTCCGATAGCTTTGAGTAAAGTAGGATTGGCTGGAAAATCCTGCTTCCATCGAGATATCAACAATACTCATCTCGCTATTGAGTAGTAGCTGATGCGCATAAAGAATACGGCGTTCACTGATCCAAGCGCGTGGTGATATTCCATATACCGAACGGAACAGCTCCTTGAAGGTGGTTAATCCCATACCAAATTCTTTAGCGAATTCACTGAGTTTCCACTCCTTAAGGTAGTGATTTTCCATAAAACTCTGTAAACGTTCCACTTGGCGATTGCTCAATTGTCGTAATACTGACATGAGCAAAGTACCTTGTTCTCCAAATGCTAATAACAATAACAACTCTTCTGTTCTGAGTTGACCCAACGCTGTGGGGTAATCATGAGCCAATAGATCGACCAGCCCATTTATACTTTGAGATAACAGAGGGGATGAGGTAAATGCAATTAATTCGGGTGTTGACATGTTGTGCCGCTCGACTTCACTGAGCAGAGTACCAAAGCGTTGCAGAAACCCGTGGAGGAAAGCCGTACTCAGAGGCAACCAGAGTAGTTTGCAAGTATCGCTACGCGTTTTTGCTGCATAACTGCCACGGCGAACAAAAAGCAGCTCGTTGTGGGAGATATCGTAGGTATTGGTACTGTCCTGCCATGTCATTTCACCTTCGAGCAGGATATATATCCCTTCTTGAGGGTGCTCTATAACGTTAAAGGCAGGCATGCTACGCTGGAGTAGCGAGATATCCATTCCCTTCCCTGATGTTGTGATGCCATTCATTCTATTGTCCTGGATCTGTTGGTGTTATGTCTTAAAAATACAAATCACATTATTATTAATAGATATTTTTTTGGTCTCGCTGCCTGGAATAGACAGTGAAGAATAATTTTACGTATTTAACCTGATGGTTAACTATAGCATCTTTTAATTAAAATGATTTTTGCTAGTGGGCCTATAATGTTCTTTGGTCCGAATACTGTATTATTCTCACGTTTTATAAACGTTTTATAAACGAAGAGTGAAAAGAGATCAGTTTTTTGCACGATAACGGTTGCCTATAAATTTTGCACCCTTACTGCCTATCCCAATAGGGCTATTTTATTTGCCCTTCTTTGCCATAAAGAGCGAACCTGGGCAGTGCTCAAAATCCTCACGTACTACGTGTACGCTCCGGTTTTTCCGCGCTGTCCGTGTTCACTGTTCATTGATAAGAATGGCCTGCAACAATTACGCCTATTGAGATAGGCTCTTAGTTATAAAATAGTTATAAAATAGTTATAAAATAGTTATAAAATAGTTATAAAATAGTTATAAAAGCTATAAACCGAGTCTTTTGTCTTGACTGATATTGATAGTTATCTCCTTTTATTCAGGCAATCTATTAGTGATTCATAATACGTTAGTAATTGTAATGAATGATAGCTAGAGTAATATTAACGAATTAACTGGTGTAGAAGTCAGCGCAAAGTGAAATCCAAATAGCTACGTGTAATATAAATCACTTAATAATAAATTCAATCTAGTTTCAGCTATTTGATCAATCGATAAAAACATAAAATCTACCCAACTGAATTGGATTGTTTATTATAATATTGTTTAAGCAATGTTAGGTTATTAGCAGTAATTTTTATTTATATTAAATTTGTTGTTATTATGTGATTAAATCGTAAAGCTTAAGAAACAAATATAAATTGTATTTCATTTGCAATTGAGCATTGGCAAAGAATGTTAAATGCCAATGCTCAGTTCATATATGCAGTTTGACTGTCAAAAAGTGCTGTTTGAGGACAGATTACGGCTCCGGCGGGCGATCTTGCCACTGTTCTAGCCAGCGCAAAACTTCTGCGGTAGCTTGGATAAGATCAGCAGGAATATATTGGTCTATCAGGCCATCTTGATAAAGTGCTCGGGCCAGAGGAATACGCTGTAACACCGGAATACCTTCCTCTTCGGCAATACGCCGAACTTGTAGGGCCTGCGCATTGGTGAACTTGAGTGTAATAAGGGGTAACGGTGTCTCTCCTTTCTTATAACGGATACCTACTGCAATGTGAGTTGGGTTGGCGACGATAACTGATGAATTCTTGACGCTAGCGCGCATATTGCTTGATTGTAATTCTTGGTGAAATTGGCGTCGTTTGCTTTTGATCTCTGGGCTACCTTCACTCTCTTTATACTCTCGTTTGATTTCGTCTTTGCTCATTCTAAGCTGTTTAATATGTTGGTAGTGTTCAAAGGCATAATCGGCAATAGAAATCACGATAAGCCCGATACCGCATACGGTCATTAGCTGAGTTAACATTATTCCGAGTACAGGAATAATGCATTTTTCCCCACACTCTGGCAGGCGCAGTAATGCTTGTAGATTGCCTGCCAGAGTCACCCAGACCAAGGTACAGAGCAGCCCTACTTTAAGTATCGATTTGATGAATTCCACCAGACTCTTGATGGAGAAGATTCTCTTAGCACCTTCAACAGGGTTGATCTTTTTAATATCAGGTTTGATGGAGTGTCCACTAAGTAGAAAACCGTATTGAGCGAAGTGTGATACCAGCGATAGCAAAGCGGAAACGCTTAGAATTGGCAGGCAGAGGTAGACCAGCTCTTGCATCAAGTTTTCAACCACATGGTTGAAGGCTTGGGGAAAGGGTTTCTCTAGCAGATTAGCCGGGATCAGCATCAGTTTACTCAGATGCTCCAAATAGTATTCAGACATGACCATCATCATGCCGACCAGCCCCAGGATCAAGGAACTGGATACCACTTCGTTACTTTTGGTTACTTGGCCTTTCTTCCGAGCATCTCTGAGTTTCTTTGGGGTAGGTTTTTCAGTTTTTTCTCCGCTCATGATGCCTCCAGGATAGGGATTAACATGCGTACTGGAGAGAGAATTAACAGCACCTTATCATAGGCATGATGCATCAATAACTGGATATAGATAACCAGTAACAGACTGGCAATTGCGCTTTTGATCGGCATTGCTAATACGAAAACGTTGAGAGAAGGAGCGAAACGGCTAATCAGTGCCAGCCCGAATTCTGCCAGAAACATGGCGATTAGCAAAGGCGCTGCCATTAAAGCGCAGAGTTGTAGTAGATAGCTAAACTGACCATAGAAAAAGTGGAGCCACTGGTTGGTAATTTTGGGGAAAAACTGCGTTACCGGCCAACTGTTATAACTCTGAAATAGGGCACCAAGCAGGCTAAGAAAAGCGCCGCCGGAAAAAAAGAGTGTGATCAGCGTTTGAGTCAATAATAGACCTGTTGGGGAGGTCTGGCTTCCCAAGGCAGGGTTGATCACTGAAGCCATTGTTGCTCCCCGTTGGTTATCTATAATAAAACCGGTGGCTTCCATCGCCCAAAATGGAATAGAAGCGATAAAGCCAATGAGCAAACCAAGCAGGACTTCTTTACCGAGCAACAGCGTCAATTCTAGGCTACCTAATGTCGGCAACTGACTACCTGCTACTGTTGGATAAGCATAAAGGGCCAGTGAGCAGGCCACGCTGTTGCGGATTAACCCACCACCTAGCATCTGTTTGCTGAGCACAGGAAATATCACAAAGCAACTCATGATGCGTGGTAACAACAGGGTATAAGCAAGCATTTGCTGCTGGAGCTCTGGTAGGGTCATTTGATCTGTGGCACCTTAAGAAAGGTCATATTGGCGAAGCTGTAGAGTTCATTGCCAAGCCAGGTAGCTGTAGCGAACAGGGTGATAATGACTGCAATTAATTTGATAACAAAACCCAATGTTTGTTCTTGTATTTGGGTAAGTGCTTGGATCAACGAGACCAATGTTCCTACTGCCGCAGCCATGAGTACCGGTGGCAGGGAAAGGATTAACACTAACCAGAGAGATTGGCTAGTGAAATGTAAAATATCAGCATTACTCATATTCAATCTCCATAACTGATAACAAGGCCATGTGTCAGGCGTGTCCAGCCATCAAGCAGGACAAATAACAGTAATTTGAAAGGAAGTGAGATAGTCATTGGAGAAACCATCATCATCCCCATTGCCAGCAGAATGTTAGAAATAATGAGATCGATTGCAATAAATGGTAGATAAAGAAGAAACCCAATTTCAAAAGCCCGGGTTAATTCACTGACGGTAAAGGCAGGTAACAGTATCAATAGGCTGTCTGGTTCTAGCCGATCTGCATACTGGCTTGGCCAAATTTGTCGGGTACTATCGATAAAGAAAGTGCGTTCACTGGGTTTAATATGTTGTTTGAGAAAATTCCGGTAAGGTGTCAGGCCCTCTTCCACAAAGTTATCTACTGATTGCGCATTGCTGAATGAAACTTCATTTTGACGCAGGTAATCTTGAGTGGCGAAACCCACCGGAGCCATCACATAGATAGTGAGGATAATTGCCAATCCGTACATAGCCATGTTGGGTGGGATCTGCTGTACGCCCAACGCGTTACGCAGTAAGGAAAATACCACAGCCAGTTTGAGAAAAGAGGTTGCCATCACGGCAATAAAGGGCAGCAGAGCTAGCAAAGCCAGACCGATGATAAGATCTAATTCGTCCGGTAGTTGGATCATGATTGTTTCTCCACGGAGAGATGTTCGACTCTTACTCCCAGACGTCCCTCAATATCCACCAACCGCCCTGAACCCAAGCATTTTTGATTGACAAGAATACGGACAGCACCGTCTGAAGGAACACCAAGATCGAGTAATGAGCCGGGTTGCAGGCTGGTGAGTGTCTGTAGGTCCAAGGTCTGACGGCCCACTTCGAAACTGACATGAACCTCCAGATCGTTTAGGTCTGTTACTGGCAGAATGTTGTCAGAACTGTCAGGAGAGGGGGTGTGCATAGTGATTAACTCCAATTTATGGTCATGGGATTTAAAGTAGGCCCAAGGGCGTCCTTCCAGATACGCTAATAAAGGGTCATCTGGTTGTTGCTGTGGGGGCAGTAGCAGCACATCCCCTGATTCCAGAGTACGAAACACATCTAAAGTCAGGATTATTGCTCCCCATTGCAGAGAAAGTCGTAGTGGAATAGGCAGGCATTCTCCAAGTTGACGTTCTGGCAATATGGCAATTAAGGGGGATGGCTCTGGTAACCAGAGCGGCAATGTGGCCCCTGGCCGTTCAAGGCGTAGTCGTAAGCAAGCTGATAAAGGGCGTTCTGACGTGGTACTCAGTGCTGACCATGACAGAGTGGGTAGCACTTTGCTCTGATATTCCAGTAGTGCCAACAGCAGATCTTGAGGGAGTGATGTGAGGTCCGCTTGTTGTAGATCAGGTGCGAGCCACAGCGCTAGCTCGGCTGCATGGCAGTAAAAGGAAAAAGTTTGTCCCTGCCAATGGGCAATCAGTACTTTGTCTAACGTTTGGGGAGGGGAGATCACATCTAGGGTGAGATGGCTATTATCCCAACTAAATTGTTGCTGGTGGCGACTCAGGATCTGATGCAGCGTTAATTCTTCCAATGAAACTTTGGATAAGGTCAGGCTATTCATGCATCTTTTTTCCATTCTTCATATACGCTGCGACGTTGACGTGATCCATGTTCACTATCCGTTTGAGACGGAAGGGAGAGTTCAACAGTTTGTGTTGGATAAAGAAGTTGTAGACGTTCAATCAATTCAAAGCGTGCCTGTTTCAGGAGTTGTTGAGCTGCCGGATTCGCTAAAATCTCTATTTGAAGTTTGCCATGCTCGCTGGTGAGTTGGATCTCAAGTGCTCCCAAGCTAGGAAGTGTCAGATGTAATATCGCCGGACGCTGCTGTTGGGTTAGTTCGATACTGATCTCCACACTCAGTTTGTCAATCAACACTTCCAAAAGAGGAGATATGGTTGAAGTTGCTTGCATCGTGGCGAGGATACGCTCTCCCGGCAGGAGTTGTGTTTGTGGGAAAAAAGGTGTTTTCCCGTCTGATCCACCAGAATAAGAGGATTGAGAATCGGACTCTTTTGGCTTTAATACCAACAAATGGGATGTTTCGATTTCATCCACTGTTTTTCCTTCCGCGGTGGTGATTTCGTTGGCATTGCGGGCAGGTATAGGTAAAGTTGGGTCTGTTTGTTGGTGAGGAATGGCCCCGTGTTGTGTGTCTGGCTGAGATGGGGATCGGCCAGGTGTTGTCTGCATCATTGCATGATATGCCAGTTCATCGTTTACATCTTGCTGAACAGGCATCATTGTTGTGTCAGGATTAGAAGTTACCGTGATATCAACCGGCTTTAGGTCAGAATCAGACAAGGCATTCAGGTTTGACTGACGTGTTGGGACTCCGGGTGCTGACAGAGATTCCTTTATCTCGTTAGCGATCTCACTAAGGCGATGAACGGAGGCCGCTAAATTTTTTTTCTGATTTTGACGTGGTGCAGGCATGTCATGGCCTGTCAATGGTAAGGCTTGCTTGCGCGGATCATCAATTGCCGGTTGGAGAGAGTCGAATAGTGGAAGCTCTTCATCTGAGTCATGTGTGGCATGTTGATCCGCTGGTTCATTGTTTGCCGTCCTATTGGTTAACGGTTGTTCTGTCCGCCGTGTGGTTGACTGGCGCGTGTTGGCGGCATGAGAGGTGATAGCTTGCTCGAAACGGCGTTGCAAATCTGCGTCTGCCTCTGCGGGAGACGACGTTGGGAGGGAGGAGAGATCTTTTTTGCCGATAGCTGTCAGTGGGTTCATACTCTTCTGTTTTACACTCTTTCCTGGCGATGGAACTCTTCTTGTTCCAGCTCTTCCTGGTATTCACCTTGGGCTCGGATCGCCTCTTGTTGCTGACGACCTAATTCATTAAATTTTTCTTGCTGTTGGCGTGCGTGATGCAGAACACGTTGACACTCTTTTAATTGACGGAGTTCCAGCTCCACTTTTTCGGTCATTTCAGCCACTTGCTTTTCCAGTTGCGCTTCATTTTCGCGTAACAGGGCAACTTGCTGTTGCCAGCGTTCAAGGCCTTTGCGGTCAATAGGTTGGCCCTGACACAATTCAAAAAGCCGTCGTTCTTCTTCTATTCGCCATTGGCAGTAATCTTGCAAGGTTTGCAAAGCCTGCTGATGGTGTTGACGGGCCGTTTGCAGTTTCGTTTGTTGCAAGGAAAAATGTTTTTCAGCGCGTTCGACTCGCAAGGCTTTTATGCGTTGTAAACGGCTAATCATTATTTTGTTATCTGCTGTAATTGAGCTAAGGTTTGCGGTAAATCACTTGGCTCATGGGTACCTTGGCATAACCAGCTACGTATTGCTTCAATGTGCGCAATGGCATTGTCAGCAACGGGATCTTGCCCTTTTTGGTACTCTCCAATTTGCAACAAAAGCTCAACTTCTTCATATTTAGCTAGCCATTTGCGCAACAGGCCAGCCTGAGCCTGATGTTCAGGAGTGATAATTTGATTCATCACCCTGCTGGCGGAACGTAACACATCGATAGCTGGATAGTGGTTAGCCGCCGCCAGTTTGCGTGACAAAATAATGTGACCATCAAGGATAGAGCGGGTCTCGTCTGCCACAGGCTCTGTCATGTCATCGCCTTCCACCAAAACGGTATAGAGGGCGGTAATCGAACCTTTGTCGGATTGACCAGCACGTTCCATTAGCCGTGGCAAAGCGGCAAACACTGATGGGGGATAACCACGTCGGGTTGGCGGCTCGCCGGCAGCTAAACCTATTTCTCGCTGTGCTCGGGCGAAACGGGTCACTGAATCCATCAGCAGGAGTACACGTTTGCCTTGATCACGAAAATATTCAGCGATTGATGTGGCGACAAACCCTGCTTTAGCTCGCTCCATTGCCGGGCGATCTGAGGTCGCTACCACCAGCACGGAACGTTTTAGTCCCTCTTCACCGAGATCCGATTCGATAAATTCTCGTACTTCACGGCCACGTTCACCGATGAGCGCCAGCACGGTAACATCAACTTCGGCGCTACGAATCAACGTAGATAGCAGGGTACTTTTTCCGCCACCAGCCGCGGCAAAAATCCCCATACGTTGACCTTCACCGCAAGTGAGTAAGCCATCAATAGCGCGTACGCCGAGTGAAAGCGGGTGTTCAATCCGTTTACGACTCATAGGCGCTGGCGCATCCCGATAAACTGGATACCAAGCTTGTGGTTCCGGCAATTGGCCGCCGGAAAATGGATTACCTAGCCCATCAAGGACTTGTCCTAACAGATAATCACCCACGCCAACTTGGTGCATGGCTCCGGTTGGGCTCACTTCAGTATTTGAAGAGATACCAAACATCTCGCCAAGAGGTGTTAACAAGGCTTGATGTTGTTGGAATCCAATCACCTCCGCCAAAAGCGACAGTGTGTTGTCAGGATTGCGTAAGTGACAAAGCTCACCTATCCGTACACCAGGAATAACGGCTTTAAGCAGTGTACCCGTGACCTGAGTAACCCTGCCGCGAATTTGAATTAACCGGCATTCATTAATGGCGTGGCGCATTTTGCCGGGAATATGGTCAAGGGAAAGCTTCATGATCGTTTATATAACCTCTGCTACGAATACTATAAAGAAGGGGAGGTGGAAGGGATTGCAACCTGAGTCGGGAGTTTTTAGAAAATGGTTGGAGTTTACCTGGCTGTTCTCTGCTTTATCGGTAAGATTTCCTATTTTATTCACAGCGTGTTGCTCATGTTTTATGAGTCTTATATCAGAGCAATGGAACTCTTCCTTGAGTTACGGCGGGTTTTGCTAAAAATTCACGACTGATTTTGGCATAGGCGTTGGGGCGGTATCTTTATAATTTGTTCATTATTAACTCTGATATGACAAGGTAGACTATGGATATTATCCAGAATCATCTTCATTCGAAGACTTTATCAGAACTGGGTGCCGGGGTTACCGCGCAACAGGAACAGGCTAAGGTAGGTCAGTTTCAGGGAGAGAAAGTCGTGCTGGTATCAGCATCTCAGTCTTTTGCTGATGCGGCCGAAGAGATGACTTTTGCATTTTCGGAACGCAAGGATATGCCACTCTCCAAACGTAAAGTTAGCGATGGACATGCCAGGGTGCGAGAAATTGAGGCTCTGGTGGGTGAATATTTGCAGAAGGTGCCAGATTTAGAGCGTCAACAAAAAGTTAAGGCATTGATCTCTCACTTAAATAGTGCTCAGTTGACTAATATTGCTCAACTACAGGCTTATCTGGAAAGTTTCTCTGGAGAGGTGAGTGAGCAATTTTATGCGCTAAGTCAGGCCCGTGATGCGCTGGCAGGCAGGCCAGAGGCACATGCCATATTGACATTGGTTGAACAGGAATTATCACGTTTAGCGCAAGAGCAGGGAATTGCTATCGAGTTGGGAGCACGCATTACGCCTGATGCCACGGCAGCAGCTAGAAATGGGGTTGGCAACTTGCAAGCGTTGCGCAATATCTATCGTGATGCCGTGATGGATTATCAAGGGTTGTCGGCTGCCTGGCGGGATATTCAATCCAATTTCAAGAGTAGTTCCCTGATGGAAGTAACAGGATTCATCATGAAAGCGTTGAGTGCTGATCTGGACAGCCAACAGCGGCAACTTGATCCTATTAAGTTGGAACGTGTGATGAGTGACATGCATAAACTCCGTTTGCTTAACAGTTTATCGGTTCAGGTTGAGCAGTTATGGAAAAGCGTGGTAGAGGGGGAAAGTCATGGCATACGGGCCTTCTGACCTTATGGGGGATGTCGTTTCTCTGGTTGAGAAACGTTGGGCCAATGTGCGGGATGTTGAAATGCTCGGTCATGCTTTGGGATTGCAGGATAGCCAAACTCAAATTCATTTCTACCGGGAGTTGAAGCGATTAATTCGCTTGATTCCGGTGGAAGTGTTCAGTGATGAAGAGCAGCGCCAAAATCTGCTTAATGCGTGTCAACTGGCGCTGGATGCAGCAATTGAGAGAGAAGAAGACGAATTGTGGTCGGGAGAGGGAGCATCATGAACTGGATAGAGCCACAGTTGCTCCAGTTTTGTCAGGATTTGGGTATGGAGATGTCTGATGCTTCTAGCCCCTTGATCCAAATCGATTTTGAGTATTCTGGTACGTTGCAAATTGAGCGCTATGGTGGCGCATTAACACTTTGGCTGGGCCGTGAAATTCCCTGGCATCAGGGAAAAGAAGTCATGGTTAAAGCGATGCTACTCACTTTCAGTGGTCAGGGGCCCGAACTGCCCTTACGTTGTGGCTGGCTGGGAGAAGATCGTCTGTTATTGTTTGTGACATTAGATGAACGACATATAACGTTGCCTTTGCTGCATCAGGCATTTCGCTCTTTGCTAAGAGTACAGCGTGAGGTGCTCGCTTCGTGAGCAAAATCGCTGCCGCCCATATAGGAATTGAGCAACTAACGGCGATCAGTCGGGAAGAGATAGAGGTTAGTTTACCCGATCGCTACGCGTTATTGCCCGATGGTCAATCCGTTGAGACTCACGCCGCCCGTCTTTATCCGGCCAACAAGGCTGATCAGGCTTTGTTGGCTTTTGCCTGCCCGCAAGATGGGTTTCACGCTCTGTTGCGTCCACATGATTTTCGTCAGGCGGTTAGTGGTCTGCGTACAATTTTGCAACAAGGTAATGACATCAGGGTACAGCATGCTGTCTCCCTGTTGGAAAAGATGAATCAAGATGAACAGTTGTTGCAGATGGCTCTGCACCTGTTGCACAAGGTATGACCATGACTCTCAGTGCTAAACAGCAGAGCGCTCTGTTGCTGCTCGGCTGGCTTCAACTTCAATACGGTCATCCTGACCGAGCTCGTATTTTATTGGATGCATTACTGGCTTTGCATCCTGAACATCAGGAAGGGCGCCGTGCCTTGGTAGTTTCATTACTTAAACTGCAAGAGGGGAACATGGCAAAAGAACATTGTACTCTCTTACAAGAGCAGGGTGAACAAAGCGCCGCCCTCTGGCTCTGTGTTAGCCGTGCTTGTCAACAGGAAGGGAACCTGGAAGAAGCACTCAGTGCTTATCAGCGTTATCTCGATCAAGGGACCCTATTATGAACCGTGGGTTTGAGTTATTGCGTCTGATTGGCGAGCGTAAAGACATCATGTTGGCAATATTGTTGCTAGCCGTGGTCTTCATGATGGTTTTGCCGCTTCCGCCTATCCTGCTTGACATTTTGATCGCCATTAATATGACCATCTCTGTTGTGCTCATGATGATGGCGGTCTATATCAATTCCCCTTTACAGTTTTCCGCTTTTCCTGCGGTCTTGCTGGTGACCACGCTATTTCGTTTGGCGCTTTCCGTTAGTACCACCCGAATGATCCTCCTGCAAGCAGATGCCGGTAAAATAGTCTACACCTTTGGTAATTTCGTTGTCGGTGGCAACCTGATCGTCGGGATAGTGATCTTTCTGATCATCACTATTGTACAATTTATCGTCATAACCAAAGGTTCGGAGCGCGTAGCTGAGGTTAGTGCTCGTTTTTCCCTTGATGCTATGCCGGGTAAGCAGATGAGTATCGACGGAGATATGCGTGCTGGTGTTATTGACGTCCATGAAGCCAGGGAGAGGCGTAGCATTATCGAAAAAGAGAGCCAGATGTTTGGTTCGATGGATGGTGCGATGAAATTTGTTAAGGGTGATGCGATTGCGAGTCTCCTCATCATCTTTGTCAACATTTTGGGCGGGATAACCATAGGCGTCACCCAAAAAGGGATGTCAGCGTCCGATGCATTGCAGCTCTACGCCATTTTGACCGTTGGTGATGGTATGGTCTCTCAGGTTCCTGCCCTGTTGATTGCGATTACGGCAGGCATCATTGTTACCCGAGTTTCGTCGGAAGACGCCTCTGATCTAGGTAGTGAGATTGGTGATCAGGTCGTTGCTCAACCAAAGGCACTATTAATTGGCGGTGTTTTATTGGTGGTATTTGGCCTTATTCCCGGATTCCCTACATTAACTTTCTTTATGCTTGCACTGGTGGTAGCGGGTGGCGGCTATTTGCTGTTCCAGCGTCAGCGCCAAGCCAACGCCAGCCAACAAGCGGATCTTCCTAGCCTGTTAGCCCAAGGGGCAGGCGCACCGGCGGCCAAACCTAAAGCCAAGAGCGGCAGTAAGGCCAAAGCTGGAAAGCTGAGTGAGAAAGAGGAATTTGCTATGACGGTTCCTTTACTTATTGATGTGGATGCGGGATTACAGGCTGAGCTGGAAGCTATTTCACTGAATGATGAATTAATACGGGTACGACGCGCCCTCTATTTGGATTTGGGCGTACCATTTCCGGGTATCCATTTACGCTTTAATGAAGGGATGAAGAAAGGGGAATACCTGATCCAGCTACAAGAGGTGCCCGTTGCCCGTGGTCGGCTGCGTTCAGCGCATTTACTGGTGCAGGAACCGGTCAGTCAGTTGGAATTACTGGCTATCCCTTATGAAGAAGGGGAACCGCTATTACCTAACCAGCCTACCTTGTGGGTAGCGGAAGCACATCAGGAACGTTTGGTGAAATCCGGGCTGGCGGCTTTATCCATGTCTCAGGTGATCACTTGGCATTTGTCACATGTGTTGCGGGAGTATGCCGAAGATTTTATTGGCGTGCAGGAAACCCGTTATCTTCTGGAACAGATGGAAGGCAGTTATGGGGAATTGGTCAAGGAGGCTATGCGCATAATCCCATTGCAGCGGATGACTGAGATATTGCAACGATTGGTAGGCGAGGACATCTCTATTCGTAATACACGTACGATTCTCGAAGCTATGGTGGTGTGGGGGCAGAAAGAAAAAGATGTGGTGCAATTAACGGAATATATTCGCAGTAGTCTCAAGCGTTACATCTGTTACAAGTATGCTAATGGCAACAATATCTTGCCCGCTTATCTGTTGGATCAGCAGGTAGAGGAGCAGATTCGAGGGGGTATTCGCCAAACGAGCGCAGGTAGCTATCTGGCGCTGGACCCGGCAGTGACGCAAAGTTTCCTCGAACAGATGAAGAAAACAGTGGGTGATTTAACGCAAATGCAGAATAAGCCAGTGTTGATCGTATCAATGGATATTCGTCGCTATGTCCGTAAGTTAATTGAAGGTGATCACCACGGCTTGCCAGTGCTTTCGTATCAAGAGTTGACTCAACAGATCAACATCCAACCGCTTGGTCGGGTGTGTCTATGAACCGTGATCCGCTTACCCCTTGGTTTGAGGAGCAAGGTTATTCAGTACAGCCTCACTGTATGGGGAATAGCCCAATCCCTCTTGGCTGGCGTGTGTGGTATGAAGGCTGTGAAATTGCCTGGCGTTATGATGCACCGCGAGTTTGGATCGTGATGTTACGCCGTACCCGGCAGCGTCGAGGGCTTGCTAATCCATTTGCGCCTCTTTATCTGTTGGCAACAGCAACGATGGCCGTGTTTGGGCCGGGTAGCCGGCTTTATGGTCAAGTTAATACTTTGGTTGACTCTCCCCTTAATGATGAACGTTTGGCCCGGTTTTACCATCGCTGGACAGGCGCAAGTGAGATTGCGCCTGGCTGGTTCGAGTTAGAAGCCAGTTGCGTTATATCGCTACATCAAATGAGAAAACAACAAAAAAAAGTCCAACGTTGACAGGAAGAATCAATATCTCTCTTTATTATATACCCTATGGATTTCAAGATGGATCGCGACGGCAAGGGAGCGAATCCCTGGGAGCATAGAGAACGATGTGACCGGGGTGAGTGAGTGCAGCCAACAAAGAGGCAACTTGAAAGATAACGGGTATAGGAGTCACTGATGCAAGAGAAGCCTAATGCCAAGGTACTGCAAGCTGCTGAGGCAGCCATTAAGAACAGTGATCACAGACTGCAACTATTGCAGGAGATGTGGCAGTCTCTTGGCATCAACCCAAGTGTGGGTACAGAACTGTTTGGTCATACTCATACTGACGTTACTTTGGTTCAGAATGCTGAGCAAGAGTTGTTGACAGAAGTTAATCGCTTACGAAGCAACCAACCACCCTCTTTGGAAGAGGGAAAGCGTCTTCGTCGCCCACCTCGTATGCGTGGCATTATTGTATAAGGAGTTTGAAGGTGGAAATTCGGTCATATCAAAAAGACACACAGCTTTTCTTGGCAGATCTAGAAAAGGTTTCACTAAATCAATTACAAGGTTCTGGA
This sequence comes from Photorhabdus africana, assembly GCF_035181445.1. NCBI lineage: Bacteria > Pseudomonadati > Pseudomonadota > Gammaproteobacteria > Enterobacterales > Morganellaceae > Photorhabdus > Photorhabdus africana. The sequence goes on along the minus strand of NZ_JAXBVE010000002.1, from coordinate 40,073 downwards.
TCTTCGGAGCTTGATGGATTGGTTGAGCTTATTCTTGAGAAGAAGATCAAGATTGAATCTGGTTCTGTTGTTATCACTAACGATAAAGAACTCCTGAAAAAACTGATTGCCTATTTTCTGCCAGCGGATGCTGTTGTCAAAGATGGTCATTTCGATAGCCAAATAAAGAATGGAATCAAGAATCTTAAATCTTTCTTGAATAGCCCGACATTAAAAACTGACTGGACATTAAGAGATTTTTTGGCTGCGGTTCATTTTAATTTAACACCGGATCGTCTTGATGATGATGTCATCGATATTTTTGTTTCTGTTATGTCAGGTCATGATAAAAAACGACTTGAGTTGCGTGATGAACTGGCTGCATTGACCGCAGAGTTAAAAATTTACAGTGTTATTCAATCGGAGATTAATGCGAAATTAGCGGCTAATGGGGAGCTTAAGATTAATGATAACTCTTTCAATTTGCTGGACCATAAGAAGTATGGTTTTAGCGATCAGCCCACTTTTGAGAAAAGTGCTGAATATAAACTGCTAAGGAAGATATCTTCTGACCCTAAAATCCTCCATATCTCTATTAAGACATTTTTGGAAAGTCCTAATAAGCAGAGTGGGGCTATGGCAGGTCTGGAGAATTCATATAAATATGATAAGGAAAATAATCGCCTAGCCAACTTTTCGACTTCGGTTAACGATCGTGTAAGTCCACTAAACAATACTGTCCAGGAAAAAACAACACGCTTAAATGAGGCTAGTTCCCGTTATAACGCGGCTATCGAGGCGTTAAACCGTTTTATTCAAAAATATGACAGCATTATACGCAATATTCTCGGCGCAATTTAAGGAATGATTATGGAGCATCAAGAAACATCAACCACTTCTGACCAATATGCACAAGAGCTGGAATCTTTTCTTCATGATGGTGGCACTCTTGCCATGTTGAAGGATATTTCTAGTGATACGTTAGAGCAACTTTACTCATTAGCGTTCAACCAGTATCAGTCAGGCAAATGGCAGGATGCACATAAGATATTCCAGGCTTTGTGTATGTTAGATCACTATGATGCCCGATTCTTCCTTGGATTGGGGGCATGCCGTCAGGCAATGGGTCAACTGGAGCAGGCAGTTCAAAGCTATAGCTACGGAGCGATGCTTGATATTAATGAGCCCCGTTTTCCATTTCATGCTGCCGAATGTCTCTTGCAATTAGGAGAACTTGAGGGGGCTGAGAGTGGCTTCTACTCGGCTCAACAACTTGCGGCAGCTTTGCCGGAACAGGCCGCTTTGGCTGCCAGTTCTAGTGCAATGTTAGAAGCTATCACAATAAAAAGGACTCAGGAAAATGGTTCAAATCAGTGAATCTAAAGTTCCTCAACCGAGGGTCAACAGTTTTCAGGTTGATGAAATCCTCGCAACTATACCTCCTAAAAGCGAGGAGCACGTTACGCCTAGCCAGGCGGGTAACTTGCTGTCTTCTGATGCTAGGTCACGAGGAGTACCATTGCCAGCGCCATTGGCGGTGGTGAATACTCACGCTGACCGAGAAGAAATGGCAAGGCTTAAATCGGTTATGCAAGAGGCTAAGCAGGCTACAGGGCAGATAAAGGTTCTGACAGCAAAGCTGACAGAATCTTCGTTGTTGTCCTCTCTGGTATTGTCCTCATCTGAGGCAATAGAGATTGAACTGGGCAAACTGACCAGCGAGCTTGATCGTAATCAGACGAATCTCAAAATCCAAGATATCCAGCGAGCACGTCAACAAAGCTTGCAGAAAATGGATGAGAACCAGCAGAAGATTAAAGAAGCTGAAAATTCTGCTAAAGAGGCGCAGAAATCTGGATTGTTTTCTAAGATCTTTGGCTGGATCAGTGCAATTGCTTCAATTGTGATCGGAGCAATTATGGTTGCTACCGGTGTTGGTGCGGTAGCAGGCGCTTTACTGATAGCCGGAGGAGTGATGGGTGTAGTCTCTCAGGGGCTACAACAAGCAGCTCAAGATGGTTTAATCAGTAAGGAAACCATGAAATGGCTAGGGCCGGTCATAACCGCGATTGAGATTACGATGGCGGTGGCAGCGGCGGCGGTCAGTTTTGGTGGTTCGGCCGCCGGTTTGATAGCGAAAATGGGCGCGAAAATGGGCAGTAAAGTGGCTGAGATGACAGCTAAGATGGCAGTAAAGGCAGCGGAATTTTCTGCAAAAGCTGCGGGTACAGCAGCAAATACCACGGCTCGGGGCTTGAAAGTGGGTATGCAGGTGAGTGATTTGGGGGTTGATGTTACTAATGGCGCTGCTCAAACTACCAATGCGGCCTTCCAGAGTAAAGCGGCTAACCGACAAGCTGATGTACAGCTCTCACGGAGCGAATTGACCGCATTTCAGGCTGTTATGGACAGGCTCAAAGAGGAGTTGTCCCAAATGGTAGAGTCTTTCCAACATGTGATGGAAATGATTTTCCAGATGCTCAATGCCAGGGGAGACATGATAAATAACCTTGCCCGCCGCCCACAGGAAATTTAGGGAATAAAAAGATGAAAATTATTAATGATAATGTCAGTAGTCAAGGGGTTACTCCCAGTCACGGTGTTGAAGTTGGAACTGACAACTTTGTGTCGACACCGACAGCACATGAAGCTGCTATTCAACAGCCGGAAAAAACGAGGCTCACGGATAAGGTTGAATTGATTGTACCGAAACAGGGCCTCGATCCCAGTCGTTTAGGAAATGTCGGACAAGAATTAAATAACACGCTGGATATGATGTCGCTGCTTTTTGAGATTGCAAAGAGGATGCGTGAACTGGGTATTTTGCAGCGTGACACTGAGAATAAAGCGTCCATTGATGCTCAGAAGTCACAAGTTGATGAGATGCGGCATGGCGCCAAGTTGATGATTGCTATGGCGGTGGTTTCAGGCTTAATGACGGTTGGTTCAGGGCTGATAGGTAGTTTTTCTTCCGTTAAAAACAGTCAGGCGGTTAAGCAGCAGAAGACGTTGGAAACTAATATTGCTGGTCGTAACGAATTAATCGATCTTAAATTGCAACAGCTAGGTAAGAATAGTGATGCGGATCGGGCAGCAATTGGTAAAGTGTGGAATGTAGCACAAGATGCTGACAAGAGCACTTTGAAATCTCTTACTTTGGTTTTTGAAAGTCGTAACAGCAAGCAGCAGTTCTTAACTTCAGTTATGAAATCTTTAGAGGGTATGTCCAATAATTCTGTGCAGGTAGAACAGGGGCTTTCTCAGGCTAAAGCCAAGGAACATGAAGTGGATTCATCTATTTCTCAACATGAAAAACAGAAGAGTGAAGATCAGATTTCATTGGATAACAATTTCATGAGAGATGTTTTGCAATTAATACAGCAGCTTTATCAGAACCATGTCCAGGCATGGCGCGCGGCGACTGGCGTGGTGTAATGCTGGTAAAATAGAGCAGTGTTATATAATAAGCTTGGGCGTACCGAAAGGTGCGCTCTTATCAATGGATACCGCTATTTGATCTCGTTTTTAAAATCCACTAACACCACCAAAGGTATAGAAAAACGAAAATCTCAAATTAAGATTTCAGTCCTTAACAGGCAGAATGTGTTAAGGAAAAAAAGCGTCTTCCTATGTTCCGGTGTTTGGTTTTTGATAATCACTGGGGTGACCTTTTTATTAAAAGAATTGCCCTTGAGTGACAGAGGCGCAAAAGGCGATGGTAGTAAACTGAATCCCTTTTCTGCGGGGGTAACCCGTTTGTTTGACTACTTGGTAATTCAAGTTGGTCTGATTGCCCTCTCTAGTAGGAGTAACCCATGGATGTGATAGCCATCGTCAATCAAGTTTTGGCTGAATTTGCTGCTAAATTCGGCTTGCCGCACCTAGCTTTAAATCACGAAGGTGTGGCTGCTCTCTGTTTTGATGAGCACCTTCACCTCTCTTTGATCTTAATTCCTGAACGTGACCAGCTCGTTTTACAGATAGATGTCGCTGATATCACTGCGGTCGGAGAGGGGATTTTCCGTCAATTAGCCAGCTTTAATCGTCATTGGTATCAGTTTGATCTGCACTTTGGTTTTGATGAGTCAACGCTGATGGTGCAGCTTTATCGGCAAATGTCAGCAAGTCGGCTGAATCAGGCTGTTTTTGAAGAGAGCCTTTCAAGTATGTTGGATCATGCTGAGTTTTGGCAGGAATTATTGCAAGCTCAACTTCCGATTAGCTCTCAACAGAACGAATCTTTGGGAATGCGAGTATGAAAATTGAGAATTCGTTACCCATTCATTTAACAAATGTGTCCCATGAAAACGATAGCCTTTGTTGTGGTCGTCGGGTTACATCAGGGTATATACCACAAAATGTTCATGAGCCGCTTTCTGCGATGCTGAGTAGAGGCTTTGTCATGGGGCTTGAACATGAGACAACATTACAGCGTTTGTTGGATGGGCAGCATACTCCGTTGTCACAACGTAGGATCAGCCTAACATGACCAAAATAGGGTTGGTCTTGTTATGTTTGCTAATTACCGGTTGTGTTAGTGAGGCTATTGAGCATAAAGCATCACGTCTGATTGAGGGCGATGTGACCATGCAGGCCTCTCTACCCAGAACAGCAAACGTTGAGGTGTCATTGTTGACGGTGGTTGAAGGAAAAGTGTTGACAGTAGGTGAGATGCATTATCGTTTGGACATGCTACCCGTCACTTTTTCTATGCGGTTGAGTCCGCAGTTTTCTCATGGTGAGTTATTCTTAAGAGCTCGTCTACGTTGGGATGGGAAACGGACAGTGCAGGCGAAAAGCCAACAACGCGTCGTTGCAGGAAAAGGAATTGTAGTGCAATTGTCTCCCTTACCATGTTATCCAGAATGCTAAATATTTTCGCATTAATAAATAAGGGATAATATTGTCTTTTAAATTTTTAAATGCTATTTAAATCACATGGCTTTATACCTAATAATTTCATGTAATATTTTATTTTCCGGTATAATTTAATATATTTTCAATGTTAAATATCTATAGGATAATACATTAATATTTTAATCGCTTATTTTATAATTAGTTGAATAGTTCCTCTTATATTATCTTAAATAATTTAATTATAAATTAGATAGAGATAATATTCACAATAGTGTTTATTTTAATATTATTTGCCAATTAGGGTATGATAAACCTCACGTCTGTCATATTATTGGGATTGGTAAAGATAGTTAATATTTTTCACTTCCTCTTCTGTTATTTCTTTCTATTTCTTATGCTTGATTATATTTTACTTTTTCATCCTCAAAGTATTTAATTGTATTTGTAATATAGATTACATAAGCCATTTTAAATTAATATCATTTTTAATTTTTTTAATTTTATCTGCTACATTTACCGATTTATTTAAACTGTTCCAATAGATTTTTGATGCTGTTGCTATCTTTACAGGAGATAGTAATACCTAAATTCCCAATGCATATTTTTATCATTATCGTACTTAATGATTTACTATTTTGGTAGAAATTTTCAATCCCATCTATAACTGATACTTAAAACATTGTATGGTATGTGAATAGCAATGGGGAAAAGGGGCATTTTTATTATGAAAATGGTATTTTTATCAAAAACAACTAACTCATTAAAAGGATGGTAGATGTTTCAGTTTGATATTACTATCATTATCCCTGTTTTTAATGATGAAAATAATATAATCTATTTGTTAGATTCAATTTATTCGCAAGAAAATGTTAATTTTGAGGTCATTATTATTAATGATGGTTCAACAGATAACAGCTTAGAAGTCATTAAAGAATATGGAAAAAGAGATAATAGAATACGAATTTTTAATCAAGAAAATCATGGTGTTTCAATAGCTAGAAATTATGGCATAAAATATGCCAGAGGGGAGTGGGTTTTATTTGTTGATAGTGATGATTGGCTAAAACCACAAATATTAAGAAAATGGCTTGATCACGCTATTGAGCAGAGATTAGATGTGTTAATTGGCAATGGAGTCAGTTTTACAGAAGATCCATTCTCACAAGGGAATAGAAGAATAACACGTAGACAGCCTTATGGCAGAGTGTTAACGGGTAAAGAGTGGATAAAATATTGCGTTGAATGTAGAGAATGGCCACATTTTGTTTGGTTACAATTTATTAAAAAAGAATTAATTATAAATAACCAACTGAGTTTTATGGAAAATATCTTTCATGAAGATATCTTATGGACAATTAATTTGTCACTTATAGCGAGTCGAATCGGCTTTTGTGAGGAGCAATTGTATTGTTATCGACATAATTTGCAATCAATAACTCGTTCAAGAGAGAGTAAAAAATTATATCATCGAGCTGATAGCTATATTACCGTAGTTAATTCAATTATTAAAATCTCAAAAGAAATTAAAGGTGAAAAGTCGTTAAAAAGATCTCTTAGTCGTCATGCAATACGAGAGGTTGGTAGTTTTTTTATTTTGTACAGAAAAAAGATACACGATCCAAGCTTAAAAAAATTGCTTGCCAAACGTTTTATTAACCAAATTGCTTTGAGAGATTTATTACCAGGTGTGCATAATTACCATGAACTATGGTTTATTATACGTTGTCATTTAGTCTTAATATTAAGGAGGTTCATGGATGAGTAACTACAATGCTCTATACCCGTCATCTTTCAAGTTGCTTCTTTGTTGGCTGCACTCGCTCACCCCGGTCACATAGTTTGCTATGCTCCCGGGGATTCGCTCCTTTGCCGCCGCGATGCATCTTGAAATCCATAGGGTATATACCCGTCAACTTGAAAGATAACGGCTATATCTATCCGTTAATTATTATCATTCCCTTACATATAATGATAAACCAGCAGAGTTTGTTGATGATCTTGGTATTATATTAAATGTAAGTAATCACCTTATAAAATTTAAGGCTGCACTATGTGTGGCCTTTTCTTATTCTACTGATTTCGCAGTATTCCTATTAACTCAAAATTAAGGCTACACGGCAGCCTATGGATTCCCATTTATGTGAGTGGGAGTGAAGGATGAAATACATGGATAAACAGCCTGACATCTGGATGCAGCTATGGTTATGGCTGCTGTCAGTCAAAGAACAAGGTATAGGTGCGGCGCTGGCTGCCGCAATGGCTTATCTCAGAGGTCGATATAACGGTGGTAAATTTTGGACGACAATTATGGATTCTATTATGTGTGCCATGATTGCCTGGTTTATCCGTGATGCGTTGAACTTTTTTGGTATGAGCACGGATTTGGCTTACATCAGCAGTGTCATTATTGGTTATCTGGGCACTGACTATTTTGGTCAGATCTTAAGAAAAGTTGTTAATAACAAAACAGGTAATAAACAATAGGAGTGAATTATGAGCAGAGGCATTCGAAATAATAACCCAGGTAATATTCGTTGGGGTGATGACTGGCAAGGTCTGATGCCTGCATCACAGCGTACTGATAAATCTTTCTGTCAGTTTTCCAGTCCTGAATATGGTATTCGGGCAATGATTAAAATTTTGCATAATTACAATCGGAAATATGGCCTTAAAACAGTGAAAGGGATCATTTCACGATGGGCTCCTACTAATGAAAATAATACTGATGCCTATGTTAACCACGTATGTAAAAACACGGGAGTGACTTGTGATCAGGTTGTTGATGTCTTTAATCAAGTATTTATGACAGAGCTTATTAAGTCCATTATTACCATGGAAAATGGTAGTCAACCTTATAGCAATGAGGTCATTGATAAAGCATTTTCACTTTTGTAGAGCGATATTATGAAGTTTAACTCTCATGGTTATACTGTTATTGCACTAGCACTTGTCTCGCTTCTGGCTTACCACTATTACGGTAAGTATACCAAACAGCTTGATACGACAGTTAAGCTACAGAGTGAGTTGCTGGAGCAGCAGAATGAAATCGTTAATCAGCAGGAGCGGATAAGGCTCCTGTCTGAACTGGATAATCAGCATACAAAGGAACTTGCTCATGCCAAATCTGAAATTGATGTTCTGCGCAATGATGTTGCCGCTGGTCATCGCCGGTTGCGCATCGCGGCCACCTGTCATCAAGGCGAAGCCGGCTCCTCCGGCAGCGTGGGCCATGCAGCCACCCCACGACTTAGCCCGGCAACTGAACAAGATTATTTCGATCTCCGAAGAATGATTGTTGAGAACGAACAGCAAACGAAATACTTGCAAGAATATATCAAAACTCAGTGTCAATAGCTGAGTTTTGATAATGTTATTGCGTAATGTAAAACAACGTAGGTGTGGGTTGGTTATTAGGGCAAGTATGCTTAAGATCGATTAATAATCAAACAAGGAATACTGTGTTTTGTAATACAACCCGATAACCATCAATATCTTCAAATGTTTTACCTTTAATATCCCAATATGGGTTGTAAGAGGGGACTGCAATAAAGCCAGCGTTTTTCATTAATGATATCTGATCTAACCATTCTGAATGGTCTGGTATATAGAAGGCCAATAAATTGTCCTGTGTGGGGGATCTTCCTACTGTTGTGCCACGATGATGCGTAAATTCGAGATGCCAGAGATGATTTGGATGCCCTAGAATGATGCCATCAAAATTTTCATGATTTTCGAATTGCTCTAGGAGAATAAATCCTAAACCTTGGCGGTACATTTCAGCAACTTGAGTTAAATTGTCAGTTGGCCTGGCGATTCTTAGTATAGTAGATTTTTTCATGGTAATCCCAGTTGATAAAGTTTTTGTGGAATATGTCCAATTCTCAGATCTTCTACTGCGATATAAAACAACCGGTAATGGTAGTTGATAAACGTGAAAAGTACAAAGTGGTGATCTTTGAAGTTAAAACAATCTAAAAATATCCAATACGACCGAGCTATTATTTATAATATGACTAAATTTATGGTTTTATACCCGTCATCTTTCAAGTTGCCTCTTTGTTGGCGGCACTCACTCACCCCGGTCACATCGTTTGCTATGCTCCCGGGGATTCGCTCTCTTGCCGTCGCGATGCATCTTGAAATCCATAAGGTATATAATTGGAGTGGTTTGATAAATTGATTGTCTGTTTTTTATTTTTATCACCATTCCAAGCACCAAAGTCAATGATATGAACAAGGATTTGATGTAAGTAGGTATCTGTTTTCTTCACAATGTCATCAAGAGTATGTCTTTGGTTTCGATAAATTATGATAAATATCCTTACTATCTTTTATTTGATAGGTCTGCTCTTACTTTCTGTTTGTAATAATATCTTATAAGATATATTAAATAATAAAATAATTAATAAATTTACTACCTATTATTTAATAGTCTGAATTTTTCAAAGCTATTAAGTTGATTTCTATTGTTTTTACCAAGTGATATGACCAGTGGCCTAGAGTCTTGCGGCCTTTAAGCAAAATCTTTATATTATATTATATTTTATTATATTATAATCTGGTTTTGTTAGGGGGATTATAATTAATACTATTTTCTGTATTCTTTTTTGTTTATTATTTTTTAAGGATAAATTTCTGATGAATATTAAGGAATTAATTATAGTTCTGGCATTGTCCAGTTCTATGCTATTAGGTGGTTGTACTGTTATGCCTGGGAGTGGTCTTACTGTTTATAATAAAGAAATAATCAATGATGATGATAGTAACTATGATATTAATAATTTGGTAAACGTTTATCCGGTAACACCAAAATTAATTGAAAATTTACGAGTGAATTCTGTTATTGCACGTCCTAATCCTGAGTTAGATAAAGAATTACAACAGTATGAATACCGTATTGGTGTGGGGGATGTCATTATGGTTACTGTTTGGGATCATCCCGAATTGACAATACCGGCAGGACAATATCGTAGTGCTAGTGATACGGGTAACTGGGTGCATTCTGATGGGACGATTTTTTATCCCTATGTTGGTAAACTTCATGTGAAAGGGAAAACGGTCACTCAGGTGCGTACGATGATTACTGATAAGTTATCGAAGTATATCGAATCACCTCAAGTTGATGTCAATATTGCTGCTTTTCGTTCACAAAAAGCCTATGTAACAGGTGAAGTTGCTAGGTCTGCTCAACAACCTATCACTAACGTTCCTTTAACCATTATTGATGCGATTAACCATGCTGGCGGCTTAACCGAAAATGCTGACTGGAGGAGGATCATTTTAACTCATCAGGGAAAAGAGACGATTATTTCTCTTCAAGATTTGATGCAAAATGGTGATCTGAAACAAAATCGTCTGCTCTATTCTGGCGATATCTTATATATCCCTCGTAATGATGATTTGAAAGTGTTTGTTATGGGGGAAGTCAGAAAACAAACCACTCTACGTATGGATCGCAGTGGGATGACTTTGACCGAAGCACTGGGTAATGCTGAAGGTATAGATCAATTATCAAGTGATGCTAATGGCATCTTTGTTATCCGTTCGCTGCGTAATGTGCCTGATAATAAGGGGAAAATAGCCAATATCTATCAGCTCAATGCTAAGGATGCGACGGCGTTAGTTCTGGGAACTGAGTTTAATTTGCAACCTTATGATATTGTCTATGTTACCAGTGCGCCGGTTGTTCGCTGGAATCGGGTGATCAATCAGTTGGTGCCAACGATATCAAGCATTAATAGCCTGACTGAAACAACTAAGTGGATTCGAAAGTGGCCGAATTAATGTTCAATTCTATTCTGATTGTTTGTGTGGGTAATATCTGTCGATCGCCAACAGGAGAGCGTTTATTGCGGCAACTATTTCCTCAGAAAGAGATTTATTCTGCGGGAATATCGGCTTTAATTGGTAAACCTGCAAATGAATTCTCAAGTAGGGTTGCGGCTAGACATGGATTATCCTTAGAAGGGCATATAGCACGCCAACTAACCAGTGAATTATGCCAGAAGTCAAGTTTGATCTTGGTTATGGAAAAAAACCATATTGAGGCTGTAAATAGGATAAATCTAGGGGCAAGGGGGAAAACAATGCTTTTAGGTCATTGGTTAAATGAAATGGTCATCCCCGACCCTTATAAGTCTGATATCGAGGTTTATGAATATGTGTATCAGTTATTATGTAAGAGTGCTAATAGTTGGTTAGGGAAATTATAACTTATAAGTATTTTTATATTATGGGTTTGCTGTTCTTCATTACTTATCAATAAAGTAATTATAGGCTTTTTATGACTACATCAGATAAATCAAGTCACACTCATACGGATAGTGATGAAATTGATTTAGGCCGTCTTCTTAGTGCCTTATTCGATTATCGCTGGGTGATTGGTGGAATTACCCTATTATTCACGGTTATTGGCCTTTGTTATTCCTTGATTGCGACTCCGATATACAAGGCAAATGCTTTATTACAGGTTGAAAAGAGAAGTAGTGCATTGCCTTTAATCGGTGACATGTCGGATATGCTTTCTGGAAAACCGTCAGATACATCGGCAGAATTGGAGTTATTAACTTCCAGAATGATATTAGGAAAGACGGTAAAGGATCTAAATTTGGATGTTCAGGTTACGGCGGATTATTTTCCTGTGATAGGTCAGGGCATTGCCCGTCTTCGTGGTATGCCAAAGCCTGATATTGTTATTAAACATTTTACAATATCACCTGAATATATTAATGAAGGGATAAAAATATATGTTGACGATGCAGAAAATTATCGGTTGTTTTTTGGCAATCAAGTTTTTCACGGGCAAGTAAACAAAGTATTTGATACCGATGGCATAAATTTGCTTATCTCAAATATTTCAGCTTCTCCAGGGCAAAGTTTCACGTTGGTTAAACGGGGGCAATTGGGGGTTATTCGCGGGCTGCAACAAGCTTTGCGGGTAAAAGAAAAAGGGAATAATACCGGTATTATCTTGCTTGAAATAGAAGGTGATGATCGTGCAAGAATAAAATTGATACTGGATAGTATTGGTAAAAATTACTTGCAACAAAATGTGACCAGAAAGACGGAAGAGGCTGAAAGTAGCCTTAATTTCTTAAAAAATCATTTGCCTAAAGTTAAAATTGAGCTCAATCGTTCTGAAGAGTTGCTTAATCAATATCGTCAAGCGAATGAATCTATCGATTTATCACTTGAAGCAAAATCGGCTCTGGAGACATTGGTCCAAATTGAGAAACAGATTAATGAATTGATGTTCAAAGAAGCTGAATTACAGCAATTGTATACCAAACAACATCCCGCTTATGTTGCGTTGCTTGATAAACGTAAAACTTTGGTTGATACCAAAAAGGAGTTGAATCAGTCAATCAAACGGTTACCTAAAACACAGCAGGAAATTTTACGTTTAACCAGAGATGTTCAAGTTGACCAAGAAATTTATGTGCAGTTACTCAATAAACAGCAAGAGTTGAACATCGTGAAAGCGGGGACAGTGGGTAATGTGCGTATTATTGATGAAGCTATTGTAGAAAGTTCAGCGGTAAAACCGAAGAAGTCACTGATTATTGCATCGATGATGGTATTGGGATTTATATTGTCTGCTGGGTTGATTTGCCTACGAGTCATGTTTCGTAAAGGAATCGAAAGTCCCGAACAATTGGAAGAAGTAGGTGTTTCTGTTTACGCCACTATTCCACTATCTGAGACTCAGATCAAACTTGACCAACAACAAAAAAAGCGAACTCATCGTCATAAATTGCGGTTATTAGCTATTCAAGATCCTACTGATTTAGCTATTGAAGCATTGCGTAGCCTTAGAACAACCTTGCATTTTTCAATGATGGAATCTGCAAACAAAATTATTCTTCTTTCAGGTTCTGCTCCTGAACTAGGAAAGTCTTTTATTTCAGTAAATCTTGCCGCTGTATTGGCATTAAGTAATAAACGCGTGCTTTTAATCGATGCAGATATGAGAAGAGGTCGTTTACATAAAGTGTTGCAAAGTCCTCAATCTTTGGGGCTTTCTGAATATTTGGCTGGTCAACATCAGTTAAAAGGGATTATTACCAGAACGTATCTTACTGAGCTTGATTTTGTCAACCGAGGTGCTATTCCGCCAAACCCGTCAGAATTACTTATGCATAATAGGCTTAAAGAATTATTATCTTGGGCAGAAGAGCATTATGATTATGTCTTGGTAGATACTCCTCCTATTTTGGCTGTCACTGATGCTGCGATTATTGGGAGATATGCAGGAACTTCATTGTTAATTGCACGTTATCATAAAACAAGGGTTAAAGAAGTTAATGTGACTATTCGCCGGTTTAGGCAAAATGGCATTCATATTAAAGGTGTGTTGCTAAACGCGGTAGAGAAGAAGTCTGGTCTCTATTATGATTCTAGCGGATATTATCAATACAGTTATAAGGATTGATCGCCTTTTCTCCGGTTTATGAGGCCGGAGAAATTTTATTAATGAGTTCTTATTTTCTTTCATATGTTTCTTAATAATGAGTCAGTTCGTTCAATTTAAGGGAGAATGGATCATTTTTCCTTTCATCTTACAAGTGTAGCTATGGTGAAACCCAGAGACTTTTCTTCTGGTGATTTTATAGCTTTACAGTTGTAGAATGTCATTATAAGATGCTTTTAAAATGAATCTTATGATCAGAGAACCTTCTATGAGCAACCTCATTTGTTATAAACAAATACCCATCTGGCAGAAAAATACCCTTCCTGAAATGTTCACTGAAAGACATAATACTAAAGAAGGGACTTACGCTTGTCTTGAGATCTTTGAAGGTGAACTGGAATTTGTGATTTTCGATGGTGATCAGGAAGAAACTGCATATTTTAATGTACAAAAGCAGCCTCCCATTATTCAGCCACAGATTTGGCATAAAATTAAATGGGTAAGTGATGATATTAAATGCCAGCTCTCTTTTTTATGTGAACCACAATATCTGTTTTATAAACAAAATAATTTGTCATTACCTCACTCTGAAATTAGATATTTGGCAAATATTATTTCTCCTTGTAAGACATTAGATCTGGGGGCCGGTCATGGCCGGAATACTTTCTATCTGGCAGAAAGAGGTTATGACGTTACAGCCGTGGATATTAGTTCACAATGTATTAACGCAATTAATGTTATTAAAGAAAAACAGCAAATTAAAAATATCCGTACGGCTGTTTATGATATCAACTCTTACAATATCACCGAAAAATATGATTTAATTATTTCAACTGTGGTACTGATGTTTATACAACGGGAAAAAATCACCGATATTATTTACAATATGCAAAAACAGACGAATAAAGGTGGTATTAATCTGATTGTTTGCCCGATTGAAACAGATTTTGCACCATATTCATTATTGCCATTCAAAAGTTTCCTCATGCCAGGTGAATTGGAGAATTATTATTCTGACTGGGAAATCATTAAATATAATGAAAACCCGGGTCATCTTCATAAAACAGATGAAAATGGCAATAGAATAAAATTAAATTTTGCGACGCTTATCGCCAGAAAGCGATGAACGTCATCTTTCAAATTGCCTCTTTGTTGGCTGCACTCACTAGGCTAATTACCGGTTTGCATGATTTCGTTATATCGCTGTTGATCTTGGTACATTTGCAGATAAACCTGATATTTGGCTTGATGAAATAAAAATGTCTCTTTTTCCGGTTTAATCATGTTGCCGTCACGTACCATCGATTTCGCTGCTTGAGCGAAGTTTGCGAAGGAACCGCAAGCAACGGCACCAAGCAAAGCAGAGCCAAGATTGACAGCATCTTCTTCCTGAGTGAGATGGATTTCGCGCCCAGTGGCATTGGCATATTCACGTAACCATAGAGGGTTTTTGGTTGCGCCACCACACATAACCAGCCTGTTTATCTGGTGTCCCGCTTCTACTAATGCATCAATAATATGACGGGTACCGTAAGCGATAGATTGCAGTGTTGCCAAGTAATGACGGGCCAGATCATCACGACCATTTGCCAGCGTCAGTCCGCTTACCATTCCCTTGGCATTAGGGTTTGCCCTTGGTGAACGGTTGCCATGATGGTCACTTAAAATATGAAGCTGTGCGGTCGGGTATATTTCTTGTTTTTCTAACTGTGCAACCGCTTCATTCAGTAGCTGGTAGTAATGATGACCAGATTCCTCGGCTTCGGCTGCCAGCTCTGGCCAGCTATTGTGTTGACGAATTGACCATTCAACTAATGCTCCGGCGGCGCTTTGTCCACCTTCGTTGAGCCAGTAACCGGGTAGCATTGCGCCGAAATAGGGGCCCCAAACCCCTGGAACCATGACAGGATAAGGACTGACAATCATGTGGCAGTTTGAGGTACCGCTGATAATAACCAGGCTGCCCTCTGGATAAGCGCCAGCCAGTGCCAATCCGCCGGCATGAGCATCAATAATACCACCGGCGACGATGATTCCTGTGTGCAGCCCAAAATCTTTAGCCACCTCAGCAGTCAGGTAACCGGCTTTTTCGCCAAGTTCAATGATGGTAGACGGAACTTTATTTGTTAAATCTTCTAACCCCACATCATAGAGTAGTTTTTCGCTGAACTGTTTTTGATGCGCTAGATAGTTCCATTTGCAAGTGAGCGTGCAGATACTGGCTACATCAGCGGTAGTTGCTTTCCACACCAGAAAATCAGCTAAATCAAAGAAACGCCATATATCCTGATAACGTTGAGGAAAGTGGTTTTTTAACCATAAAATTTTCGGTAGTTCCATTTCAGGGCTGATTTCACCACCTACATAGCAGAGTGCAGGGTCATTGGTTTGATTTATCGTGATGGCTTCCTTGATGGCACGATGATCCATCCACATGATGATATCGTGTTCAGGGTTGCCATTTTCGGCCACAGAAAGAGTGCGTCCTTCTGCTGCTACCGCGACGAGTGAACAGGTGGCATCGAACCCGATTGATTTAACATCAATAGGATTAATATTTGCCAATGCAACAGCTTCTCTTACTGTTGCACAGACTTGCGCCCAGATGTCAGCAGAAGATTGTTCAACAAAATCAGCTTTTGGATGAAATTGCTGAATAGGACGAGCGGAGAATGCATGCCGTTTGCCGTATTGGTCAAAAACCGCAGTACGGACACTGGCGGAGCCAACATCAACACCAATGAAATATTGTTGTTCCACCATAAGGTTCTCTCCTTATTCATTAATCCAGGCTGATAAAATGAGTTGAGTGGAACAATAAAACAATGAGGTTATTCAATTATTGTGAAGCGGCTCGAAAAAGATTCGGTGGTTTTATGACAATAGAAAAATATTACATATATTTTCTATTGTTCTTTTGATTGATGTAATAAATACATTTCGGATAGTGGTTTGTTTAAAAGGAAAAACATGATAGGTAGAGCGCGCAAGATATTCTCAGAAAAATCGCTGATAATTTCTACTCAGTGATTTGTTTGTTAAAAAATCGCTTTTAAAAATAATATTAATCAGTTCATTAATTAACAAAAAACGGAGTATAAAGAATAATATTTTGTTTTAATTGGTTTAAATAATTAAATATTCCAGTAAATTATTTTGATTAAGAGAGCGGTTTATACCTAAACATTTTTTAATGTATTGGGCGTGATAAATTTTTGAACATTCTGACCTTAAAATTCTATCAAGTGATATCACTCACAAGTATCAAATCTTTTTCCATTTTTACGAAATTTTTTCTCGCATATTTTCTATAAATATTCTTTATTAAGTTGCTGCGAATCTGTTGTTATTTTGTTATGAAATGTCCGAGGGAATATATGGGATTAATCACAGAATGGCTGAGTGCTATTAACGGGGTAGTATTGGGAGTACCGATGATGGTCGGTCTTTTGGGGGTTGGGTTGTTCATGCAGCTCCGCCTCTCTTTTCTGCCTATACGTAAATTGGGAACGGGTTTTAAATTACTATTTGAGCGTAATCATCAGCGGGGAGAAGGGCAGATATCGCCATTTAACGCACTGATGACTGCGCTTTCTGCCACCATAGGAACGGGTAATATCGCTGGCGTGGCTACCGCAGTTGTATTGGGTGGTCCAGGTGCGCTGTTTTGGATGTGGATAACTGCATTAGTGGGCATGGCAACCAAATATTCAGAAGCGGTACTGGCAGTCCGTTTCCGTGAAGTTGACAAAAACGGTCACTATGTTGGTGGCCCCATGTATTACATAAAAAACGGTTTAGGCAAAAAGTGGGCTTGGTTGGGGACGTTGTTTGCGGTATTTGGCAGTATTGCTTGTTTCGGTATTGGTAATACCGTACAGGCGAATTCTGTTGCTGATGTGCTGCAAAGTAACTTTGGCGTTTCTACCATGGTAACGGCCATCGTATTGGCAATTCTAGTTGGTGCAGTGCTTATCGGGGGTATTAAACGTATTGCTGATGTAGCAGGTAAATTAGTGCCATTTATGACGGTTGCCTATCTTGCTGCCGGGATTATTGTTTTGGGGATGAATTTCAGTGAAATTCCCGCTGCATTTGTTCTGATTGTTAAATCTGCATTTACACCTGTTGCGGCACAAGGTGGCTTTGCGGGCGCAGCAGTGTGGGCAGCAATTCGTTTTGGTGTAGCTCGTGGTATTTTCTCTAATGAAGCGGGATTGGGAAGCGCGCCAATTGCTCATGCAACAGCTAAAACTCAAAACCCGATTCGCCAAGGGTTGATCGCTATGCTAGGTACTTTCATCGACACCATTATTGTTTGTTCCATCACTGGTTTAACTATCGTCATTACTGGTGGTTGGTTGAACGGTCAGACAGGGGCGACACTGACAGCGACTTCTTTCGCGATGGCAATTCCAGGTGGCAACTATATTGTCGCGGGTGCTTTAGTCATATTTGCCTTTACCACAATTCTTGGCTGGAGTTTCTACGGTGAAAAATGTACTCAGTATCTATTTGGGCAAAAAGCCATTACACCTTTCCGTGTAGTCTGGATTATTGCTTTGATGGTAGGTGCTACTCAGTCATTGGATTTTGTCTGGTTATTGGCAGATACATTGAATGCGATGATGGCAATACCGAACCTGATTGCATTAGCATTGTTAAGCCCGGTTGTTTATCGGTTGACGAAAGAACATATTAAAGATGTGAATGCGGATAGTGTTGATATTAAATAAAAAATTTGAATAAAAGCCTTCCGTTTGGAAGGCTTTTCTCATTACCGATTGAGATTATTCTTCACTGGTTTTGATATAGATGTTTTTGACCTGAGTGTAAGCATCCAACATCATTTTGTGTGTTTCTCTGCCAATGCCTGATTTTTTGTAGCCACCAAATGGGGCGTGAGCGGGCAGTTCATGGTAAGTATTAATCCACATACGGCCGGTTCTGACAGCTTTAGCTACGCGTAGTGCTCGGTCGATATCCTGTGTCCAGACAGCACCGGCTAGGCCATAATCAGAATCATTTGCCATTCTGATCACATCTTCTTCTTCGCTGAATGGAATCACTGCCAATACAGGGCCAAAAATCTCTTCGCGCGCGACGCGCATGTCATTAGTGACATCGGTAATGATGGTTGGTTGGATAAAGAAACCATCATCATAACCTTCTCCGGTAATGCGTTTACCGCCCGTGAAAATGGTTGCACCCTCTTTTTTCGCAATTTCCACGTATTCGAGAATTTTTTCCATTTGTTCCTGGCTGACTTGGCTTCCCATCTGAGTTTCTTTTTCCAATGGATCACCAACCTGGATGGATTCGAATTCTGCTTTCAGCGATTTGAGGAATTCATCATGAATATCTTTATGCAGGAACAACCGGGAACCTGATTCACACGCTTGACCCTGATTCAGCAAAATAGCTCTGGCCGCATATTTTACTGCTTTTTTCATATTGGCATCAGGGAAGATAATATTGGCTGATTTACCACCAAGCTCCAGTGTTGCAGGGATCAGCTTTTTGGCTGCGGCTTCGGCCACGGTATAACCGACTCTGGTGGAACCAGTGAATGCCACTTTTTCGACATCTTCATGATCCAGAATGGCTTGACCAACGACTGAACCACGACCTGTAACAATGTTAACCACCCCGGCTGGCAGGACTTTATCCAATATTCTGCCCAATTCAAGCAGAGTGATTGATGTCAGTGTTGCCGGGTTAATAACAATGGTATTGCCCGCTGCAAGAGCAGGAGCCAGTTTCCATGCTGCCATCAGTAGTGGGAAATTCCAGGGAATTACCTGTCCGACAACACCAATGGGTTCACGGATCACCAAGCTAAGTGTATTGGTATCCAGAACTGAAGCTTCATCGGTATGGGAACGGATCACACCCGCGAAATAGCGGAACTGGTCAATGCTGGCGGGTAGATCCATATTCAGGGATTCATGCAATGGTTTGCCAGTATCCAGTGATTCAAGGATGGCAAAACGTTTTTGTTCTGCTTCTAGTAAGTCAGCAATTTTCAGCAAAGCTGATTGTCTTTCGATTGCGGAGGTTTGACTCCAGGCGTGGAAGGCTTTTTTTGCAGCGCTGACAGCAAGATCGACATCTTCAGCATTACCGGATGCATATTCAGCCAGGAGTTCTCCTGTCGCCGGGTTATAACTTTTGGTCGTTGTTTTGGATACACTATCTACCCATTGCCCACCAATAAGCATTTTGTAGGATTCAACGGGCAACATCTCTTTCTCAATATCGTGTAATCGTTTCATTAACATACTCCGAGTACTTTGGTTTAAGAATAGTTACATCGAAAATCTATTTCGTTGGGTTATTTTATTTTTCATTTTTGTTAGTAAAGAACGAATGATTCTCTACATATCATGTATATACCCGTTATCTTTCAAGTTGCCTCTTTGTTGGCTGCACTCACTCACCCCGGTCACATCGTTATCTATGCTCCCGGGGATTCGTTCCCTTGCCGTCGCGATGCATCTTGAAATCCATAAGGTATAGACTGATTTCTGTACCTTGCCTGTGCACATAATTTATTGATAATAATGATCCTATATTATGGAATCGATATTTAGTTAGCAGGTTTTATATAGTTTCATTATGTGAATATATTTTTGCTTTATATTTATGACTTAATCGAATTTATCTTGTCGTGTTTTATGTTTTTTTAGCATCAACTATAGTAGATGACAAAATAATAGATGTCTATTAGCATGTTATATAAAATATTAGGTATATTAACGAACGGAAATTATAAGTAAAGGGTGCAATTAAATATCCGTTGGAATATACCAACGGATTGAAAGTTAATATTATTTTGCTGTGATCCAGAATACTCCATTACCATCAAGGGCGGTAAAAGTTTTATGCAGATATAGGCTGTCAGCTTGTGGATCGATATCTTCAAATAACTTCGGATGCAGGAATTTAGCAATGATCTCAACAGCAATGATGTTAAACGGCGTATCGTGATATTGGTGGTACAGTGCTATTACTTGCTTTTCGCGAAAGGCTCTTAATACGCTTAATTTGGGGCGTGTCAGTAATTTTTTCAGTCGTTCCTGCGACTGTTTCAAATCGCCGGTGTAACCTAATGGCACAGAGAAGCTTCCAGAGCGAACTTTATCCCAATCTGCGGCGGTCATCAGATAAAATTCAGGATTACTGACGATTAATTGTTTATCGTTTACCTCACCATCTATACCTGAAAACCAGCGAGCACCGAGGTTATCACCTCCTGCGGCAGTAACAAACTCACCAAAATTGCCATTTCCGAAAGTTTTACAGCAATGTTCCGCACCTAACATACCTGCATGGCGTTCGATAAACACCGGAGGGCGTTGTTCTTTACCTAGCGTGCCAACGCGTTGATTAATGATTTTCATCCTCTCTTGATAAAACTCAATAAATTTTTGTGCATTTTCTTCTTCGTTGAATACCTTTCCAAGTAAAATCATACTTGGAATCGTATTTGTTAGCGGATATTGACGGAAATCGATAAAGATAACCGGGATGCCCGCTTTTTCCAGTAACATGATGGTTCCACTATCATTGAGCTTGGTTTGAAGACCAATATCAAAAATAACCAGATCGGGTTTATAAGTCAGCGTTTTTTCGATGCTAAAATTGTTTTGATAAGGGTTAGGGAATACCGGAATATCCCGCAATTGCGGGAAATCTTTCTCATAAGCAGTTGCCAAATCTGGAGATTTAATTTCTAGTGCATTATCCCAGGCGACAATACCTTTAAGCGGATTATCAGGGTGAAGAATATTCAGGGCAATCAATACCCGGCTGTCAGCCAGCATAACCCGATTGACTGGCACGTCAACTTTAACTTTCCGGCCAGCAACATCCTTGACTATAATGACTTTTGCTTGCGCAAAGACAGGCAGTAATATCAATATGGCAGTCAGAATATATTTTGCAGTGCAGTGGATGATTGCCATTATTTCTCCTTGGTTTTCGGTGCTGGTTTTTAAATGGTTAAGCGAGGCGATAAACGCAAGTATGATCTCATCTAATTGTGATGGTTCCAACTACATTATTGGTCTGAATATCGGTAGTTACTGTGGTCGTATCTGGATCTGTCATGTTGTTGGTCGGTCGAGTGTTTTAAGCATCTGGTCGATTTGGCAGAAAGTCGTTTTTTATGTTGTTGAAGAAATAACAAGTGATCGTATTCTGGCATCGTAGCAGCTAACCACCAGGATAATTATTCTGGAATAACATGATGAGAAATTTCATTTTATTTGCTATTTTTTATCAATTTGGCTAATTATATACCCTATGGATTTCAAGAATGGATCGCGACGGCAAGGGAGTGAATCCCCGAGAGCATAGCGAACTATGTGACCGGGGTGAGTGAGTGCAGCCAACAAAGAAGCAACTTGAAAGATAACGGGTATATACCCTATGGATTTCAAGATGCATCGCGGCGGCAAGGGAGCGAATCCCTGGGAGCATAGATAACTATGTGACCGGGGTGAGTGAGTGCAGCCAACAAAGAAGCAACTTGAAAGATGACGGGTATAAACGGTTTATTGTTTCTGCTTCTGTTATTATTCCCTTATTTAATATTCTGTGGGGGATGAATATGAAAAGATTGTTAGTAATTTGTTTGTTAGGATGTGTATTAGCTGGTTGTGATAGCCAACCTAAAATGGATGCTTCTAATGAAATCGCGTTGAAAGCATCCATTGAAAAAGTGAGAGATAGGCTATCTGATGATAAAAAAGTGAAGTTTGATGAATCAATTCAATCGGCTATGTTTAATAGTATCGATTTTAATGATTTGGTTAAATCAGGTTCTAATGGTGACATGAAAGAATCGAAACAAAAATTTTATAAATTGCTGGATGGTAAAACGGCTGACCAATTGATTGCTGAAGTTGAAAAAATTGAGTCTAAGAGATCAAAAAATGAATAATTCCTTCATGGGATTATTCTCATTAAACGGCAAAAGGTAGAAATCTATGCCGTTTTTTTATTATCATCATAAACTTAAATGAAACTTAAACAGAACTTAAACAAACTAACTTTCAATTTTGAATTATTACCACTTTTGTTTACAATGTGCGCCGCATTCTAAGTGCAGTATCTCGTTAGGCGAGGCTCCTATACAAACACAGGTTGCTGATCTGACGACGTCGAGAGACGCCCAAGATTAGGACAGGATATATCGAACCAAGGTATATCCCCATGTAACTTTCTGATAATTCAGGATACGTTGTATAGTGCTAAAACCGAGACGTAGAGATAGTCATTGTATTCTCTCATCTGGTTTCGCCCCTATGTGAGTGCTGTTTGAAGTTCACAACAGTAATAGGGACCAACATCATGAAAATCACATCCCATGAAAAAATGGATGCATTAGCGATTGCTAATCATTCTATTAATGCAATAAATGCTGATCAGCAGCGGAAACATCGATTGAAAAATGAAGAGACAACGGTCAGCGCATATATGAGCCAATGTTTCATTTCTGTCTCTGTTGCTGATTCTGTTTTGTCGGTAAAAAGTCATTTAATTGATCAGCTTGAAGGTGAACAGATCCCAACTTACTTATATGTTATTGATGCTGAAGGCTATCTTAATGGCATATTACCGGTGAAAGTGTTATTAACTGTAGCCGATGATTTATTTGTGTCAGATATTATGAGGCAAAGCTATTTTTCCGTATCACCGGAACAGTCGCGCCATGATGTTTATAATTTGATAAATCACAGTGGCATGGATAGTGTCCCGGTTACTCATTTTGGCAAATTGGTTGGGGTACTACGACCGCAAGATATTGCTGAGTTGATTGAAGATGAAAATACGTTGGATGCTCATTTGCAGGGGGCAACTTTACCTCTGGAGCAGCCTTATCTGAGTACCAGCCCAATAACATTATGGCGTAAGCGTGTCGGGTGGTTATTATTGTTATTTGTTGCAGAAGCTTATACCGGTGCTGTGCTTAAAGCATTTGAAGATCAATTGGAAGCGGTAATTTCTCTCGCATTTTTCATTCCGTTATTAATAGGAACGGGGGGCAACAGCGGGACGCAAATTACCTCAACTTTGGTCAGAGCAATGGCATTGGGGGAAGTGAGTTTGCGTAATCTATGTGCTGTGTTACGTAAAGAGATTTCCGCTTCATTTTTAGTTGCAATAACGATAGGTTTTGCCGCGCTTATCCGTGCCTGGATATTAGGTGTCGGTATTGAAGTGACGATTGCTGTTAGTTTGGCCATCATTGCAATCACCCTCTGGAGTGCCATTGTTTCTTCCATTATTCCAATGGTATTGAAAAGGCTATCTGTTGATCCGGCTGTTGTATCTGCTCCTTTTATTGCCACGTTTATTGATGGTACAGGCCTGATTATCTATTTCGAAATAGCGAAATTAGTGATGACAGAACTCGTTTAAAATTACCAATAAGATGCCCATACTTATTGGGTATCTTATTGATTTAACTGCTATTTTTATATATTTTTATCTTTGGTGGTAATTGGAAATTCTTGGTTTTCTGTTAATATTGTTAAATGAAATAGTGTTTTTTAATATCTTTTTATTAGGGGTAAAAATAGTATTTTTATTTAAATTAACTTAATGTTTTTATATATTTAATATCGGATTTTATTATCAATAAATATGAATTAAATGAATTGATTTAATATGGTAAAAATATATATTAAAAATAATTTAATAAAATAAGTTATTTTCTATTTTAATGAGTTAATTTATTTAATTTGCAATTAATCGATATTGTTTTGATATGTTTTCAAATGGTTTATTTTTTAATTTAAAATTTATTTGTGGTGGTGGAATAGGTGTTTTTTGTTATATTGAATATGCCTGAGGTTTTAATAAAATTCTATTGTACCTCAGGCATGATTAGTGACGCGCGTCATAAGGACAACTGCGTCCGTAGAAGAATCCCTTTAAGTTAATAAAAATTTCTCAGGGATATAGTGATAAAGACTATTGACTCGACAATATTCTTCTAATTGAAGAGTGGAGTTAATGTTTATTTTATGATATATCTTGGTCATATGATTTTCAATTACACTAGAATCAAGATTCAATATTATTCCAATTTGTTTTCTTGTGTATTTCTGTAAGAAAAGGAAAATAATATCCCATTCACGTTCAGTAAAAAGATCTGTCGGTGGTTGGAGTAAAATGGATGAGGGAAGTTTATTATGATATTGATACAGGTGGTTTAATGAATAGTCCTTCGCTTTCCAGCAATGATATATAACGCCTATACAACTTCCATCTTCATGATAAAAAGGCATCTTTTCACAAAAATAAGATGATAGAATTTGCTCTTTACCAAATACATGTGTTTCAAGTGAGCATATATTTTTCCCTGTTTTCATTACTTTTTGATCATGATGAATATATTCCTTTGCAAATTCAGCGCCGTCCCAAGGGAGTTCATGATCATAAGTCCCATTGAAATCAAATGATTGTGATAAATTTTTGATAGAACTTAACGCTTTATTACCATAAATAAAACATGAAGAACTATCTTTTACTCCCCAAGGTTCATTACTTATTTCCATTGTATTGATAATCTGAGGTGATATCGTACAGTTCTTCATAAAGACTCCTTGATAATTTGAAGGTTAAATAAACGTTTTACTTTTGGATTCCCTAGTGTTTTCTGGGATATAGCAATAAAATTAACTTTTTTCATAAGAATTTTCTAGTTTTATATGTTATGGCAGACCGAATTGTTGTTTATTATTTAATTTGTTGTTTTAATTTCCTGTTTATCATGTTTAAAACAACGGGTTATATGGTAATACTGGATAATCTGTTAGTTCAAAAGTACATTTTATGTTCTCAATGATATTATCGTTGTGAAATAATTCTTCCGGTTTATCGATTTATTATTATCTAAATATTCAGCAGGCCATATTAAAGAACGGCTATGAAAAACAGCTCTGCTAAATAATCTTCCATATTGAATACCTACCTATTTTTAATAATAATTTTTTATTATAGGCGAATTAAGTGTAATGTTTAAATAGGACTAGTTACTTAATCATAACCTTAAATTTCCGGTGTTTTAGAGAAACCGGAACATTTTATACGAGTTCCACTTACTTTATCTTCAAAATTTTTTTGATATCTGGCAATGGATTATAAGCAAGATCAGAAATCGATACATAAGTCACATTTTCACATTTCATGAAACCGGTTACATGAACAGCAAACTCATCTCACATTTCATTTGAAATAATGGAGAACTGGCAGCAGAAAAGCTCTTAGACAGCGACATCGGCTTTACTGCGGCAGTAACATTCAATGATGTTATGGCTGCCGGTATGATGCGCTCCCTACATCAACGGAAAATCAAATTACCGGAACAACTGTCGATTGTTGGGTTTGATGATATTGTCCCGGCCCGATATCTTTATCCTCCCTTAACTACCGTACATAATCCAATAGAACGAATGGCTCAGCGGGCGGCTAATCTGGCATTGCAACTCAGTGCCAAAAAAGAAATAACGCCACAGATGAATATGTTCTCAGCCGAACTCGTTATCAGAGATTCCGTTTTTTTAATCGAGTAATGAAAAGCGTCGTAATAAGCGTAAAAGCGATATACAGATCACATTTCACATCTTATGAAACCAATTACATGAACAAGTAATATCTGTCACATTTCATTCAAAATAAATTCATTATTCTATTCTGTTTCAACAACCCATCTGAAACTGGAGTTTTAATATGGATGACAAGAAAAAGCTTAATTTGGGACTCGCTATACTGCCAATCGCAGCAATGCTCTTATTGTTAGTTATTGGATATGGTCAACTGAATTTACGCATCGAATCCCTATTACTGATATCAGCAGCAATAGCAGCTACCTTGGCATATTGGCAAGGTTATCGTTGGAATGACATTATCGATGCTATTGTGGCAAAGCTGGCTAAAGCGATGCCGGTGATCATGATACTGATTTGCGTAGGCGGGCTAATTGGGACTTGGATGTTCAGCGGAACCATACCTTACATGATGTATTGGGGGTTAAAACTGATTAGCCCCCAATACATACTGATTGCGGCTTTCTTTATCACGAGCGTTATCTCGGTTTGTACCGGTACGTCATGGGGCTCGGCCGGAACAGCGGGGGTTGCTCTGATGGGCGTCGCTGCTGGCCTTGATGTATCTTTGGCCGCGGCAGCCGGAGCGGTTGTTTCAGGGGCGTATTTCGGCGATAAAATTTCACCGTTATCTGACTCGACTAACTTCGCCGCCATCGTTGCCGATACTGATCTTTACAGTCATGTTCAACATTTGATGTATACCACTATTCCCGGCTTTGTTTTAGCCGCTATTGTCTATTTTATTGTGGGTCATACAAGCTTAACAGGTAACGTGGCAACACCGGAAAAAGTTACAGAAATTGTGCAATCTCTTGAAAGCCTGTATCACTTCAATTTATTGCTGATTTTGCCACCGATATTGGTTTTATGGGGCGCAATAACAAAACGTCCGGTGATACCCGTCATGCTTGCTGCCTGTGCATTAGCTATTGTACTTGGCATAGGCTTCCAAGGGCTCACCCTTAAACAGGGCCTTAATGCGTTGATAGACGGTTTCAATCTCTCGATGTTCTCTGACCAGGGACACAACATTACCGGAGTTGTTAGCGATGTCTCCCGTCTGCTCAATCGTGGTGGAATGTTCTCGATGATGAGTACTATCCTGCTTGCATTTTGTGCATTCGCGTTCGCTGGTGCTTTAGCACTCACTGGTGCTTTGACCATCATCATTAACCGGCTTCTACAAGTTGTTCACACAACCGGGCAACTTATCGCTGCAACCTTGGCAACAACTATTCTGGTAACCGGCGCAACTTGCAATGGAAAGCTGGCTCTCCTCATCCCGGCGGAGCTATTCAAAGATGCTTATCGTCGCATGGGGCTGGATAATAAAAATCTGTCACGAACAATAGAAGATGGTTGTACCGTCATAGAACCGTTGATCCCCTGGACTGCCGCTGGCATTTATATGGCGACGACATTGGGTGTCAGTACGCTTGAGCTACTGCCTTGGGCTATCCAGTGCTATTCTGCCATCTTCTTTGCTCTCATTTATGGCTTTACTGGTTTCGGTATCGCAAAAATCACGCCGGAAAACTCCCTGAATAAAAAGGAAATCCAACGTGAAATTGCCTGATTTCAACCAGATAATCGATCGCCACAATACAAGCTCTGTGAAGTGGGACTTTTTAGGTCGTGATTTGTACTTAAATAAGACTGACCTGTTGCCAATGTGGGTATCTGATATTGATTTTCCATGCCCGGAAGCAGTGTTGCAAACACTCTACTCCCGAATTGAACATGGTATTTTTGGTTATAGCGAACGCGACGATCTCTATTATCAAGCAGCAATAGACTGGTTTTCAAGGCGTCATAAACTGACCTTGCACCGCGATTGGTTTACATCAATAGAAGGCGTCATACCCGGATTAGCTTTACTGATACAGATGCTCAGTAAACCGGGGGAAGGTGTCGTTGTGCAAGGGCCCTATTATGCTTCATTCGCCAAAATTATTACTATGAACGGCAGGATGGTGATTGAAAACCCGCTTCTTGAAAGTCTGGAAGGTTATAAAATTGATTATGATCATCTGGAACAGATATTGGAGCAACACAGACCGCCTCTGTTATTGTTATGTAACCCACATAATCCTACTGGTAGATGCTGGAATAGTGACGAACTGCTCCAGATATTAATGCGTTGTAAAAGGTACGGGACGACGGTAATTTCCGATGAAATTTGGGCTGATTTAATTTTACCGTGGGGAAAATTCACCTCAATACTGCATCTGGGGAGTGAATGGCATGACAATGTCATTGCCGCCACCTCAACAAGTAAGGCATTTGGACTTTCATCACTCCGTATCTCCAATTTTCTCATTCCCAATCCTGAACTTCGACGTGCCTTTATCGATCGGTTGAATGCGCATGGACTAGATGTATTCAATGTTCTATCGATGACTGCGGCTACCGCAGCATATCAACATGGGGACGTATGGCTTGATGAACTACAGTATTATCTGGCAGAAAACCGTTGTTGGTTTGAGCAGGCTTTAATGTCTGCTGTTCCTTGGTACCGAATGACCAAAGCGGAAGGTACATATCTGGCTTGGCTGGATTGTCGTGATTTAGGCTTGGATGATGACACTTTGCAACGGGCCTTATTACAAAAAGCCAAAATAGTCGTTTCAATGGGATCGAATTTTGGTAATCATGGGAAAGGATTTATCAGAATAAACTTAGGTTGTCCCCGCGAATATCTTGAAAAGGCAATCACTGGTTTAGTTCAGATAACATCATAAAATAAAAAGGTAAATAGCCCTGTATTAATTCTATGTTCATACCTGAAGCTTTCCACAAGAAAAGCTTCAGGTAATGAGTATCCTCTCATTGATTTTTATATGAGAAGTTCATATTAATTTTGAAAATGACAACTCATTTAAAATATCTACTCGGCCATATTTCGCAAGGATCACAATTTAAAGCGGCAGCAATAAGCCGTTCGCCTTTGGGCCACGGACGGTGCAGCGCATTACTTAAGGTAGATGATGCAAGCCCCGCCTTTCTTGAAATAGCAGATAACGATGTTCCCCGTTTTTTAAGTCCCGCAATAATATCTGCTGGGTGCCAGTCGTTTTTTACAATCATTCCTTTCTTCTCTCCTCAGTTTGGTTATTCAAGGTGCTATATTCATACTCTCTCTTCAATTTAATATTTTTATATTTCTACAGCTTTTTCCCTGAGTCCGCGCAGGCGCGGAATGTTAAAAAATAGCTGTACTAAGACATTAAACCCCGCCAAGTACAGCCAAATATTCTCCGAATAGAAAATTGTCTAACGACAAAAATGTTATTAAATGAACTCTGATTGTTCAAAATTGAACTTTAAATATTCAGAAATGTTCTTTTTAGATCACTAATATATTCAAAAAGTTTAGTTGTTTTTGGAAATGTTGTAACCGGATGAAATACTTTAATGAATGTCTTAAGCTTTTCAGTTACAGGAATGACACCAACTCAGTTAGCTCAGCGAATTAATAAGACCATTAATCTTAATGAATTGCGAAGTTATGTATGTTCAATTTTTTAAAAACTTCTTAACTAATAAAATAAATCATATAAATTATCATTGTTTAAAACAATAACCTTGTTTATATTTTATAGTACTTATAATGTTGTCGTAAAATTAATAAAAATACACTTTTTGGCTGGATGATTGTTGTGCTGTATTATATAGTTAAGCTGTCTCAGTTATAATTAAGGTAACAATTCATTCAGATAATGCTTTAATGATAACTCAGTAGTCACTATGTTAAATATAATAAAGGAACGATGACATGAATAATAAGTTAATCATTTCACCTCAAGTTATTAACACATTGGCAATCAGTAACGATCCTTGGGGAATAAAAGATAAAAATTCCTGTTTTATTTATGGCAATAAAGCGCTGAACTCCATCAAAGGTTTTTCTGATTCATTTGATTTCGAAGGGCTTTATGATGATGAGCTTCCTTGGGATGGTGCCGAGTTTGCAAAAGAATATATTCATCATGACCAAAAGGTAATGAAAGAAGAAAAATCATATGTTTCACTCGAAACCCATATTTGGGGAGAAATAAGAACCTTATCCTCCTATTTCTGTGAAAAACAACCTATTTATCATGAAAATGGTGATTGTCTTGGAATTATCTATCACTTGTGGAAAGCTCAAGATTATTCATTAACACGTTTATATCATGGAAAACTCCCCGCTTCCATTATATTTCAACCACCGACTCATTTATTTACCCAACGGGAATGGGATGTCATTTTTCTCTCTTTACATAAATATACCAGTAAACAAATTGGCAGAATATTAAATATTTCCTACCGTACTGTTGAACACTATACGGCACAAATATACAGAAAAGTTGGTGTTAGATCTGCTCGGCAATTGGAGGAATACTGTCGCTTTAATAATTATGATCTTTATGTACCAGAAAGATTTTTACGCCCTGAAAGCAGTATTTTTGTTTGAATCTCAAGTCTTGGCAATGTTCACAAGAGGAAATGGATGAACTGAGTTGTCGTTATGTATTATATTGATCGGAACAAGCGAACATGACCAGCACACTATGATCTTTTTTACTACCCGTTTAAGGAAGGACGGGGCAATCAATACCTGGCTAAACAAGATTGAACGCTTGTGGCAATTATTACATGAAACGGTAACACGAAATCATTGTTGTCAGTATATGTGGCAGTTGCTTGAAAAAGTGGAAATATTTTTGAATCCATTTTCCTATAGGAATAATAGAGAATAATAAAAGAGGGTGTGTCATAATTATGAAAAATTATTTAAAATTCAACAAAAATATTTTTAATTATTAAAACAATAAAGTTTTAAAAAAATAAACTAATGAAATTGAAATTAAATAAATATTTTTAATAAAATCAATTTTGGTGAAATAAACCAAGTATATTTTATTCTCCGCGATAACTAAAGGCGCGATAACTAAAAGAGATAATTATTATGGGCACTTTATTAAGCGAATCTATTCAGCAAATTGCTGAACAATTACGAAACTGGCGTCGCGATTTCCACCATTTTGCTGAATCAGGCTGGTTCGAATTCAGAACAGCAACGATTGTGGCGGATGAACTGCACCGTCTGGGTTATAGCCTGAAAATGGGAAAAGATGTTATCAAGGCTGATGCACGAATGGGCTTACCTTCAAAACAGGCATTACAAGCGCAAGAACAGCGTGCTATTAAACAGGGCGCTCTGACTGAATGGCTACCCCATTTTTCAGGCGGGTTTACTGGCATTGTCGCGACACTCGATACCGGAAAACTTGGACCAACCTTGGCTTTTCGGGTGGATATGGATGCGCTTGACCTGAATGAGGAACAAACTCACGAGCACCGCCCTTATGCTGAAGGCTTTTCCTCTTGTAATACACATATGATGCATGCCTGTGCTCATGATGGTCACACAGCGATTGGGTTAGGACTCGCTTGTATATTGAAAAAATATGAAAGCCAACTGACCGGAAAAATCAAACTGATTTTTCAGCCTGCGGAAGAAGGAACTCGTGGTGCAAAATCAATGGTTGAAGCGGGAGTTGTCGATGATGTTGATTTCTTTATCGCTATCCATATCGGTACTGGTGTACCTCAAGGCGAATTGGTCTGTGGGAGTAATAATTTTCTTGCTACCACCAAAATCGATGTTACTTATCGTGGTGTTGCCTCCCATTCTGGTGCAAAACCAGAAGCGGGAAAAAATGCACTGTTAGCCGCAGCTCAAGCAACCTTAGGACTGTATGCTATTTCTCACCATAGCGAAGGCAGCTCACGCATTAATGTCGGAGTGCTACAGGCAGGCATTGGCCGTAACGTTACTCCTGACTATGCATTAATGAAAGTGGAAACTTGCGGTGAAACTAATGAGATCAATGCATTTGTCTACCGTCAAGCTCTCAATATCATTGAAGGCGCGGCAAAAATGCAGGGGGTTGAATATGGAATACAGTTAATGGGAGCCGCTCAAAGTAGCCAGCCTAGCCCAGTATGGGTCGATTTCATTTATCAACAGGCTCAACAATATATCCCAGAGCTTTCATCTGTTGTCAAAAGCCGTCAGCAAGCTGCCGGATCTGAGGACGCGACCTATTTTATGGAACACGTCAAATCGAATGGTGGTCAAGCCACTTACCTTATTTTCGGTACAGCACTCAGCGCAGGTCATCATAATGAACGGTTTGACTTTGATGAAAACGTGATGACTACCGCAGTGAAAACATTAGCCACTATCGCCCTTAACCTGCCTGATTTCGGAGTTCATCACCATGAATAATTCGTTAACTGAATTCATCTATGAATACATTGAGCAACGCCAAAGTGATTTTATTCACCTTAGCGATAAGATTTGGGAACACCCTGAGACCCGCTTTGAAGAAACCTTTTCTGCGGAGCTGCTTGCAAGTGCGTTAGAAAATGAAGGGTTTGTTGTTCAGCGTGGGGTAGGCAATATTGAGACCGCGTTTATTGCCAGTTATGGCAGTGGATGCCCTGTGATTGCTTTACTTGGCGAGTATGATGCACTGGCTGGTTTAAGCCAAAAAGCGGGCTGTTGTGAACCTAATCCTGTGGTTAAAGACGGTCACGGGTGTGGGCATAATTTACTGGGGACAGCCGCACTTGCTGCTGCATTTACAGTGAAAGCCTGGCTGCAAAAAAATCGACAACCTGGAACTGTACGGTTTTATGGTTGCCCGGCGGAAGAAGGGGGTTCCGGTAAAACATTTATGGTCCGGGATGGTCTTTTTGATGATGTTGATGCAGCAATTACATGGCATCCTGAATCATTCAGTAGTGTATTTAATGTTCAGTCTCTGGCAAATATCCAAACAGCATTTCATTTCAAAGGGATTGCTTCACACGCCGCCAATTCTCCCCACCTAGGCAGGAGTGCTTTAGATGCTGTTAGTCTGATGAATGTGGGTGTTCAATTTCTTCGTGAACATATCATTCAGGAAGCACGAATTCATTATGCAGTGACTAATACCGGTGGTATGTCACCTAACGTTGTACAGGCTGATGCCGAAGTTTTATACCTTGTTCGCGCCCCACAACCGGATCAGACTCAAGATATTTATCAAAGAGTCATTGATATCGCTAAAGGTGCCGCCTTAATGACTGGCACGCGATTGAATATTCGTCTTGATAAGGCGTGTTCAAACTATATTCCTAACCGCACAATGGAAAGAGTGATGTATCAGTATATTCAAGCCTTTGGTATTCCTGAATATACTGATGAAGAACGCCAATTCGCCGAAAAAATTAATCAAACACTGACAAAAGATGATTTACACAATGCCAAACTCAATGCAGCGCGAACAGCAGGCGAAGAGGGTAAACGTTGGAGTGAGCGACAAGGGGAAAAAGCACTGACAGATGAAGTCTTACCCTATGTAGAATCACAAGAGTTAATGTATGGATCTACCGATGTCGGTGATGTTAGTTGGGTAACACCCACAGCGCAATGTTTCAGCCCCTGCTTCGCCTTTGGCACACCACTGCATACTTGGCAATTAGTCGCACAAGGGCGTTCATCCATTGCTCACAAAGGGATGTGTCTTGCCGGGAAAATTATGGCCGCCACCGCACTTAAATTATTAATAGACCCTGCTCTGCTAGCAGAGGTCCAGTCTGAGTTCAAACACCAACGGGATGAGCATCCCTATCAGTGTCCTATTCCGCCCGATATTAAACCATCACCTTTGAAATAACTTTGCTTCGATAAATACTGGCTTACTTACAGCGGCAAGCTAGCAGCTAGCGTTCAGTCATTTACATAATCAAAAAATAATAACGAGAGCAAACACAAAGGAAAAAATCATGAGTGAAACAACTATCTTTGTAAATAAGAGCCCAGGACGTATTCTTGGTTGGATCGAAAGAATTGGAAATAAAATTCCGAATCCTTTTATTTTATTTATCTATTTAATAGCTGTTTTAATGATAGCGACTGCTATTTTGTCTTGGTTTGACTTGGCCGTAAAAAACCCTACAAATGGAGAGTTCATT
Organism: Photorhabdus africana; assembly: GCF_035181445.1. NCBI lineage: Bacteria > Pseudomonadati > Pseudomonadota > Gammaproteobacteria > Enterobacterales > Morganellaceae > Photorhabdus > Photorhabdus africana. The sequence continues at coordinate 6,194 of NZ_JAXBVE010000002.1, read as the reverse complement.
AGAGTTAAAAACTTACTTAGCGCCGAAGGATTACAGTGGATCCTGCCTAATATCGTTAAAAATTTCAGTAACTTCACACCACTTGGAGCAATATTAGCTTTGGTCATTGGTGCAGGGCTGGCAGAAAAAGTCGGTCTGTTACAAACCCTGATGTATAAAATGGCTTCTGGTATTAATAAACGTTACGCCAGCTATATGGTGCTATTTATTGCCTTTTTTAGCCATATTTCTTCGGATGCTGCACTCGTTGTCATGCCTCCATTAGGCGCGCTAATTTTTATTGCGGTTGGTCGCCACCCCGTTGCTGGCCTACTGGCTGCTATTGCTGGTGTTGCTTCAGGATTTACGGCGAACTTATTGATTGTCACTACCGATGTGCTGTTATCTGGTATCAGTACTGAGGCGGCTAGAATGCTTGATCCCAACTTACATGTCAGTGTCATCGATAACTGGTATTTTATGGCAACATCAGTGATTGTACTGACGATTGCAGGCGCTATCTTAACGGATAAATTTGTTGAGCCACGCCTTCCAGCATGGAAAGGAAGTCACAATGAGAAGTTAGCGAAGCTTACACCACAACAAAATCGTGGGCTGCTAATGAGCGGTCTATCTGCACTAATTTTCATCGGTATTGTTGCGTTGCTAGTTGTTCCCGAAAATGCATTACTGCGTGATCCACAGACTGGCTCAATCATTCCATCGCCATTCATAAAAGGGATCGTGCCAGTCATTATTTTGTTTTTCTTCGTGGTTTCGATTACATATGGCGTTTCCACAAAACAGATAAAAAAGTCTAATGATATTCCAGACTTACTCGTTGATCCCATGAAAAACATGGCTGGCTTCATTATAATGGTCTTCCCTCTGGCTCAATTTGTTGCCTTCTTTAACTGGAGCAACATGGGCAAATTTATGGCGGTAGGGCTAACCGATATGCTAGAAGCCTTGGGTATGACAGGTGTTCCTGCCTTCATTGGATTAATGTTTTTATCTGCCTTTTTGTGTATGTTCATCGCAAGTGGTTCTGCCATTTGGTCGATTCTGGCACCTATTTTTGTTCCCATGTTTGTCCTGCTTGGCTTTCACCCGGCCTTTGCACAGATCATCTTCCGTATTTCTGATTCCGCAGTATTACCGTTGGCACCGATGTCACCTTTTCTACCGCTTTTTTTGGGGTTTCTTCAACGGTACTATAAGGGGGCTCAGCTAGGTACTTATTACACGTTGGTATTACCTTATCCGCTGGTGTTTTTTGCCGTTTGGATATTGCTGCTTATAGGTTGGTATTTTGCTGGATTGCCCATTGGGCCAGGTATTTACCCTACATTGCTGTAACCACCATAAAGGAGGAAGAGTGGTGGTCGAATGAAAGCGTCATTAAATGCACTTTAAATGCACTTTCTATACCTGAACCCAACAGGGTGGCAAAAATGAATCGCTTTTTTGCCGATTGTTGAAATGTTTTTCTATACCCTATGGATTTCAAGATGCATCGCGACGGCAAGGGATATATTTATATTCAACCTTATTGAAGGTCATATATGAGTCAAATCACCCCTCAGTTAACAAATATGTGGGACAAAAGTCATGAATCATGGTTTGTAAAAGATAAGAAGCTTCGTTTTATATATGCCAATAAAGAATTTGTTAAATTAAGTAAGTTACCTGAAGACTCTGATATTCTGTTAAAGAATTATCGACGCCATTTAATTATCTTACTCACTTTTTTGAAGAACATGATCGTAAAGTCTTACAGTCTATGCAACGAGTATCATCTATTATTGTGGCTCATCTTAAAAGCAATGGTCAACAGCTTAATCCTTGTCTCTGTGAAAAATACCCATTGATGGATGAAAATAATCAATGTATTGGAATAATTTGTCACATTAAAAAAATAAATCATTTTTCAGTACATCATTATATTAAAAATGATACAACTATATCTGTTAAGCTTAGACCACCTAATAATATATTGACAGAAAAAGAATGGATAGTGATCTTTTTATTCTGCCGTGGAATCAGTAATCAATGTATCGCTAATGAAATGAAAATTTCATGTCGTACTTTGGAAAAATATTTCCAAAGTATCTATGAGAAATTATTAATCGGATCAATTATTGAGTTGAAACTGTTTTGCGAAAAAAATCATTATGATCTTTATATTCCACCAAAATACTTTAAATCTATGAGCCATTTTTTTCTGGATTAAGAGTGAACACTGGGAGCCTTAATAAATTATTATGTGCGTGCAATTTTTAACTGGAAAAATAAATCACTTAAATAATCTTCAATAAAAAACAATATTTTTTCTTATATTGTTTGGTATTTATAATACCATAATGAAATTAATAAACATACAGTCTTTGGCTGGATAATTGTTATGCTACATTATATAGTTAAATTATTTTGTGTATCATCAGAAAACAATTCATTCAGATAATGACTAAGAGCCTATCTCAATAGGCGTAATTGTTGCAGACAGTTTGAACACGGACAGCGCGGAAAAACCGGAGCTTACACGTAGTACGTGAGGATTTTGAGCACTGCCCAGGTTCAAAATGGCAAATAAAATAGCTCTATTGGGATAGGCAGTAAATGATAATTAAGGAGTTACTGTGTCAAATATAAGAAAAAAAACCAATCATATTACGCCACAATTAACGCTGATGTGGGATAAAAGCGATGAACCTTGGGGAGCCAGAGATCGCGAGTCAAGATTTATTTATGCTAACCCTGCTTTTTATCAACTGCTCAACCTTCCTGAATATTTCGATATTATAGGGCTATCTATGGGGGAATTATCCTTGCCTATTGCCGAATATGCAGAAGAATTCCATCGTCAGGACCAAAAAACCATTCAAACTATGCAACGCGTCACTTCACTGGAAACACATCAGTTTGGGGAGCATAACATTAAACAAACTTATATTTGTGATAAATTTCCACTTTATGATGAGAATAATGATTGCATTGGGATCTTCTTTCATATGTATAAAACTCAAGATTTTTCTGTTTCGTACTATTATGAAAAAACTCCTCCGGCAACACTGGCATTCACCCCACCTAATGACACACTGACGCAATTTGAATGGGAGGTTCTCTTTCTAACTCTGTGTTCATTAGATGAAGAGAAAATTAGTGAAGAATTAATGATAAGTTCCGAAGATGTGATTAATCATATCCAATCAATTTACCAAAAATTCAATTTGCCTTTACATGCAGAATTAAAAGATTTCTGTAAAGAAAATAAACTTGATCTTTATATTCCAGCAAGATTTGTCACTATTGGCAGTAGAGAGTTAAATTGATTATAAAATATCAAGAATCTAACTTTAAGGCTAGCGAAAAAAGGAGTAATAACATGGATAATAAACTAATTATTTCACCTCAAGTCATTAATACAATGAAGCAAAGTAATGAGCCTTGGGGGATCAAAGATAAAAATTCATGCTTTATTTATGGCAATAAGGCACTTAAACATCTTGAAAACCTTCCAGACTCATTTGATTACGAAGGGTGGTATGATTATGAACTTCCTTGGAGTGGCGCTGAGTTTGCAAAAGAATTCGTTCTTCATGATCAAAGTGTAATGAAGAGCGAAACAACAATATGTTCGCTTGAAACACATATGTATGGGAACGATAAATTCTTATCATCTCATTTTTGTGAAAAATACCCACTATATAATAATGAAAACGAATGTGTCGGAGTCATTTTCCACGGGTGGGAAGTCCAGGATTTTTCATTAACCCGTCTATTTTATGGAAAACTCCCTGCCTCCATTATATTTCAGCCACCGACTGATTTATTTACTCCGCGTGAATGGGATGTTGTTTTTCTCTCTTTACATAAATATACCAGTAAACAAATTGGCAGAATATTAAATATTTCCTACCGTACTGTTGAACACTATACAGCACAAATATACAGAAAGGTTGGTGTTAGGTCTGCTCAGCAATTGGAGGAATATTGTCGTTTTAATAATTATGATCTTTATGTACCAGAAAGATTTTTACATCCTGAAAGCAGTATTCTGGTTTGAGTCTCAAATTTTAGCGATGCTCACAAGAGGAAATAGACGAACTGAGTTATCGTTATATGCCGTATTTACCGGAAAAAGCGGGCATGATTTATTACGCAATAACCTCCTTTACTGTGCGTTTTAAGGAAGAAACGGCAGTAAATATCTTTTCTTACCGCCTAAGAACTATCTATACCCGTTATCCTTCAAGTTGCCTCTTTGTTGGCTGCACTCGCTCACCCCGGTCACATCGTTATCTATGCTCCCGGGGATTCGTTCCCTTGCCGTCGCGATGCATCTTGAAATTCATAGGGTATATTCGTATATCTATGATGAATGAGAAAAGAAGATATTTTATCATCACGAAAGCCTAAATTTTAAAAGCTACTGCCGTTTGTAATAAGACAAAAATGTGACGTAAATTAGCGCTCAGTTCTGCCAACCGAGCTAAAAGTCATCATCTGACATAATCATAAAAGGTAATTCATAATCACAAATTTACGATAATAATCACATTAAAAGTAATTTCATCCAGAAATTAAAAGATAAAAATGTGATAAGAATCACACAATAAAAATAAAACAATAAAATTAATTTGAAATTATTAATGTTGATTATTAAATGATTAATATTAATCTGTTTTTTATACAATCCTGTCACAAAATAATCACATTGGCCTGTTTTTTGCTTTGTCATATAACCTCTTGTTTTTGCTGCTATCTTGACCAACTCCCTATTTTAGTTGCCCGGTTGATAATCAACACTGAATATTGATCGCTAAGTTAAATTAGTGGTTAATGCTGTTTAAACATTGTGGAATAACAAGTCAATGAAAAGCAGTATTGTAGTATTAATAGTTTTTTGTATCCCAGTCTCAGGTAGTCAAGCCGCCGACATCGCAGATCAACAACTCATTCATCAACAGGCCCGCCAGCAAGCCCTGGAGGCGCAATTAGCCCCGCCGCCTGCGGAGGTTCACCTGTCGGTACCGGAAACGGCGGAGTCATCCGCCTTTGCGGTGGAAACCCCGTGTTTTCCTGTCACTCATGTCGTATTGGCAGGCACCGAAAATTTCCCGCACTGGCTACCGCTCCAGCGTGTCGCCCAACAGGGCGAAAACCATTGCCTGGGCGATAAAGGCATTAGCCGGCTGATAACCCAATTGCAAGATCAGCTCATTAATCACGGCTATGTCACCAGCCGGGTTCTGGTTCCTCCCCAGGATCTGCGTACCCAAACGCTAAAACTGGTGATGATACCGGGCAAAGTCCGGCATATCCGCTATACCCCTGACAGCGGGAAATATATCCAGCGGATAACCCCCTTTCCCGCGCGTGAAGGAAAATTACTGGATTTACGGGATATTGAGCAGGGATTGGAAAACCTGCAACGTTTCCCCACCGTGCAGGCGGATATGAACATTGTCCCGGCAGAGCAACCGGGGGAGAGCGATATTGTGCTGGACTGGCGTCAGTCCCGGCACTGGCGAGTCGCGACTTATCTGGATGATACCGGCTCCAAAAGCACCGGGCGTTATCAGGGCGGACTCACCTTTTTTCTGGATAACCCGCTGGCGCTCAGCGATCTGTTCTATCTCTCCGGTGGGCGCGATATTCATTCGTCTGCCGGGAAGGGCAGCCAAAACGACACACTCTATTACTCTCTGCCCTTCGGCTACTGGATGGCGAGCGTGACGGCCAGTCATTACGATTATACCCAGACGATAGCCGGGCTGAATCAAGCGATCCAATATCGGGGCAAAAGTCAAAACCTGGCGGTCCAGCTTAGCCGGGTGCTGCACCGTAATGCCGACCAGAAAACCCTGCTTAACGGTGAAATTTATCGTCGGGCGTCCCGCAATTTTATTGATAACACTGAAATCGACGTTCAGCGCCGGGAAACCGCGGGCTGGAAGCTGGGGCTGTCCCATCATCACTTTATCGGCAGCGCGACGCTGGATACTAAGGTGACTTACCAACAGGGCATGCGCTGGTTTGGCGCGCAACCCGCACCGGAAGAGTACCGCAATGAAGGGACCGCCTTGCCTAAAATCACCCAATTCTCGGCGACACTTGCCGGGCCGTTAACGCTGTTTTCTCAGCCCTTTTCTTATCAGACCCAATATCTGCGTCAGATAAGCGCCAGCCCATTGACGCCCCAGGATCGATTC